>JBEILF010000084.1:0-10462 GCA_040379385.1 Burkholderiales bacterium
CCGTAAGGGAACAAACCTCGCTACGTAAACCAAATTTCGAATGATGTTGACCATCTTGGCCCGAAAAATCTCAAGATCAAGGTGTATTTTGATCGCTGCTGCGTTAAATTCAGTTAATGCAAAGTCACGTCGCAATCTCCTTACGCTGCTTTCTATCATGCGTTTTCCTTGGTTTGGGCGGCCATCTTCACGCCATCGAGCTGCGGGGACTGATCGATTTGCGCCTCGCCGCAACCGACGCCGAGCGCAGTTGGACGCGCGACGGGCACACCGGCTTTGTCGACGATGGTTACGGTCAGTATCGAGGCCTGTACGGCCAAGACACTCAACCAGAATCCCGACACCAGCGCCGCAGTCCTAACGGCAAGCTCACGCAAATTCGTAAAACACTTCATCTCTTGATTTCTCCTGGACATCGAGTCACCCCAACTTAGTTGCACTACCCGGTCACGATCGCGCGTTCCCCGACGCGGCGATTGAGCACATCTCGCAACAGTTCTATCATCGCATAAGACTCTGCTTGCGAATGTAAAACTACCCAATCGTGAGATTCACTTAACTCTCCTTGTGATCGGCGACGGAATACATCTGCCCGGCCCCTTTTTCTGCAATCAAGCGGGCGCAAACCAATCAGACCCAAGTGCCTTCTGCAAGGTCCGGCGGGCTCGATGCAGCAATACCCAAACGGGTATTTTTCTAGCGCGAGGTGCTGGGTGAAGACACGGGGAATATTTGTAAGGAAGAGTCGATTACCCCGTCCAACTGCTGGGCAATACTGCATCGAGGAAGGTTAGGGTTGCGGAAATGTCTGGAAATTCAATGGTTTGGGAAGTGAGTGGGCCATGAATCCGCCAGCAGATTTGCGCGATTTATCCTGCAAACAAGCCGCCCTGCTGATGAGTTTTCGGCGTGATCGGACACTCACATGGGCGGAGCAAGAGGAACTCAGGCTGTATCTGCTGGAGTGCCGGAATTGCTAGAACGTTGATCGACTGCTAGATGTGTTGGCGGAGCTTTCACAGCGGTTTGCGTCAGGCGGTGCCAGCGTTGCGCAATAGTCTCAGGGCTGATTGTGTATCGCAGTGCAGTGAATCTACTTGTCTGTATTGCCCGTAGGTATCAAATTGCCGTCGGAGCGGCGATTTTTTTAACTCACATCATTTCACGGAGAAACCAATGAATAGCAAATTGATCTTGTCGACCGCAATCGCCGGTCTGGTAGCAATTTCTGCAATGAGCGGTTCGGCGACGGCGCAGGACAAAAAGGAAGCCAAGGAAAAGTGTTTTGGTGTGGCAAAAAAAGGCCAAAATGATTGTGGCACGGCCAAGCATTCCTGTGCAGGCAAAGCGGCTGCCGACAATGATCCGGAAGAATGGAAATACGTCGCCAAGGGTTCTTGCGAAAAGATGGGCGGCAAGTTGAAGGTCGCTGCCAAGGACGATAAAATGGCTGAACCCAAAATGATGGACAAGAAGTAATTCGAACAGTCGATAGGACGGCTCCCGGTCGCGAGGCTGGCAGCCGTCCTTTCGAGTTCGGATCATTCTGATGCTGCGTTCACAAACCGATACGGCTCTTTCCGCTTTGAAGCAGGCCGTCGGAGTCGGTCTGCGCGCGCCTCACTATCGGGCGCTGCAAGGCATCGATTTTGGTTCTCCACCGGCGCCAGAGTTTCTCGAAGTCCACAGCGAAAATTTTTTCGGTGAAGGTGGGCAGCCGTTGGCCTATCTCGCTTGGTTTCGCGAGCGTTATCCGCTGTCGTTTCATGGTGTCGGTCTTTCGCTTGGCTCGGACGATGCGCTGAATCCAGAACACCTGCGTAAGCTGAAACGCTTGGTCGACCGGTTTCAGCCGGCTCTCGTGTCCGAGCACCTCTGCTGGGTTGGTGTGAATGGGCGCTACCTGAACGATTTGCTGCCGGTGCCGTACACGCCTGATGCGTTGGCACATGTGGTTGACCGCATCGACGAGGCGCAGGCGTTTCTCAAGCGGCGGCTGTTAATCGAGAATTTGTCGAGTTATCTGGAGTTCAGTGCCTCATCCATTCCCGAATGGGAGTTTGTTGCAGAAGTGTCGCGCCGTAGCGACTGTCAGCTGTTGCTCGACTTGAATAACATCTACGTCAACAGCGTCAATCACGGTTTTGACGCGGTGGAATATGTTGAAGCGATTCCCGAGAGTGCGGTTGCGGAAATTCATCTTGCGGGATTTCAGGACACGGGCGAGTTATTAATCGATACCCACGGTGCTACTGTCAGCGCGCCGGTTTGGGCGCTCTACGAACATGCCATCCGTCGTTTCGGCGCGGTGCCGACGCTCATTGAATGGGATACCGATATACCTGAACTAGAAGTATTGTTGGGCGAGGCTGCAAAAGCTCGCGAGTGTATGGCGAAGGTCGATGCGGTGGCAAACGGAAGCTTGTATGTGTCGTAATTCGCAATCAAGTTCAGCTCTCGCCGACATCCAGCAGCGGTTTTCGGCAGCCGTATTGTCTGCGGACGAACCTACCGGCTTGGTCATCGCTGACATTCGCGATGGTGACCTGTCGGCGTCGCGTCGCATCGAGATTTATCAGCACAATGTGTTCACCAATTTGTCGAATGCACTCGCCGATGTATACCCGGTGATTCTGAATATCGTCGGCGAGCCGTTCTTTCGGCAGGCCGCGCGTGAGTACTGCCGCGCCAACGCCTCACAATCCGGCGACCTCAACGACTTTGGTGGGCACTTTGCCGACTTCCTTTGCGGTTACGCGCCTGCGGCCGAACTGCCATATCTGCCGGAAGTCGCGCGCCTGGAATGGCTGTGGCATCGGGCTTTCCATTCTGCCAATGCCGCCGAGGCGACGGAAGCCGCAGCTAATTCCAGCGACGCCGAGCAAACCCTCATCGCCCGACTTGGTACGGTTGCGCCAGACGACGTCGGCGGTGTTTTGTTCGAGCTGCATCCATCTGCGGCGGTATTGTCATCACTCTTCCCGGTGTTCGATATTTGGCGGGTCAATCAGCCCGACTATGCGGGGAACTGGGAGATTGACTGGGAGGGTGCGGGCGGCTCGGTTCTTGTTTATCGCGACGGTTTTGACGTGGCACTGCGTGCGCTCACCCCAGGAGAGGCGTCGTTTTTAGTTGCGCTCAGTCGCGGCGAGCCGTTGGCAGTGGCGCTCGAGTTGGCTTTTGACCAGCACACAGAATTTAATTTGCAAGGATTTCTGCTTGAGTGCGCGCAATCCAACATCATCATCGACTTTCAGAGTCCAACATGCATGCCGCAATGAAATTCGTCCGGCTAAGTCTTCGCCAGCTCGATCAGGCGCTTGAGTTTGCCTCGCCTTTATTCCAACTGGCGATTCGCCTATATGTGACGCGCCCTAGGCGTTCGCCTCCGTTTCGTTGGCGAACACGTTTTAACCGAATAGTCCAATACCCCAACTACCCAACATAACCGACAACCCGAGGAGACACGTTGAAGTTCCTAGCCCATTCGAATATTGCTACCCGTCATTACCGCCAGTCGGCGGAATTCCAACCCGCGATGGTGCTTTTTGTCATTTTAATTGGCTGTGGGTTTATGCAAACGGCCGGTGCAGCGACTGTGTCGGATAAGGCCACCCCGAAGGCGACGGCTAGATCGGTGTCGGCGAAATTCGATCAAGGAAAGGCGCTAAACCTAGCCATCCGACAGCCGATGCTTGCTGAACGCATCACTAAAGCCTTCTTGATGATTAACCTCAAGGCGCTGGTATTTCGCTCGCGCAATCAACTTGAAGAATCACTTACGGCGTTCGAAGCGGCACTGAAAGAACTACAGCGCACCGCGCCTACACCGGAGATTCGCGAAAACTACCAGTTGCTCGAACAGTTGTTTGATGAGTACAAGGAGATCAAGTCCAAGTCAGCGACGGTCGCCAACGCAACGACACTCGCCGAGCAAAATGAAGAGCTCGTTTGGATCGCACAGAAGGGCGCAACGCTGTTACGAGAGTACGGTGCTTCCACGAAAAACGAGCTGATTGCAACAGCCGGTGAAGTGCGCACTGTTTCCCAGCGCCTCGCAAAACTCTATTTGTTTCGGGCGGCTGGCATTAGGTCGGCGGTGATTGCCAGCGATTTGAAAAAGGCGGAGGCGGATTATCGCGCTGCAGTGCAGCGACTGATCAGCGCAACACCGAATACACCCGCAATCAATTCCGAACTGGCGTTAGCGGAAACGCAGTGGATTTTTCTAAAGCAAGCCATTGAACGCTTGAACAGCAACCAAACCTCAAGCGTCGAACTCGAACACGTTAGCAAGGCGTGTGACAACATTTCCGAAGTCATGGAACGCGTCGCGGTGATGTACGAGCGCATTTAGTGGCGCCCCAAATGATGTCATCTGAGGGGGCGCAGCGCAGTGCCACATTGGCCAGCATTCGGCGTGCGGCGGTTCACGACGTTTTTTCGATTATTTTGTTGCTGGCCTAAATCGGGAATTTGCAATTCCGGTGAGGACGGAGTGACTGCTTCGGGAGAATCGAAGTACGGCTTGGGGTCAGTAGCCGAAATCGGTGACATGCAATCATCCCTCGCGTAGCCAACAATCTGACTACCTTCTCACTACGCGCTTTCTGCCCGTCTGCCGCTGTTGTTTCGCCTCGCTGTTCAGCGTATCCTCGCCGCATTTATTGCGCCGAGATAAGTCCCCATGACCCACATGCAAATTTCACTTGATTTTCATCGCTTGCCGATCGACGCAATCCAATCGCACGCCGATGCATTCCATGCCGAGGTAATGCGCCTACGCACGGTGCGCGATTTTTCATCCGACGATGTGCCGCGCGAACTGATTGAAAGATGCATTGCATCGGCTGGCTGTGCGCCTAGCGGCGCGAATCAACAACCGTGGCGGTTTGTGGCGATTGCCGATCCGACGATCAAGAAAATCATTCGTGACGCCGCCGAAGCCGAGGAGCGCGAATTTTATGATCACCACGTCACGGATGCTTGGCGCGAGGCATTGGCACCATTGGGAACCGACGCGGACAGGCCGTTTCTGGAAACCGCGCCGTGGTTGATTGCGGTATTCTATGAGGCGTACGGTTACGCGGCTGACGGCGGGAAGAGAAACGTTACTATCCGATTGATTCGACCGGCATTGCGACCGGATTTTTGATCGCTGCGTTGCATCACGCCGGCTTGGCATCACTCACCCACATGCCGAGCCCGATGGCGTTTTTGAATTCGATTCTCGGCAGACCGGATAACGAACGTCCGTTTGTGCTTATGGTGGTGGGTTATCCTGCGGCGAAGGCGATGGTACCGGCGATTTCACGCAAGCCTCTCGATGAGGTTGCAGCATTTTTTGATTTCATTTCCAAAGAGACAATGCATTTGCTTTTTATCATGATGGTCGTTCAACCCAAATGCACATCTGCTCAGTTGGTGCATGGACTGAATGCCAGTTCCACCTTGAATCACGCTGGGGCCGGCTCTTTGCTGGGCAACACTAGTTGGTCAAATTGATTTCAGCCAATAGCCATTTGAACTGAGCACCTGCGGCCAGAAGCGAGCATTCCTGACGAGCGCGCAATTACGAATGCAAAACTACCCAATCGTGAGACTCACTTAACTGTCCTTGTGATCGGCGACGGAAATATATCCGCCTAGGCCCTTTTTCTGCAATTAAACAGGCGCAAACCAATCAGACCCAAGTGCCTTCTGCAAGGTGCGGCGGGCTCGATGCAGCAATACCCAAAGATTGTCTGGCGTAATGTTTAACGCCGCACATATCGCATTGGATTCGAGCCCCATGACTTCTCGCATGACGAATACCTTGGCCTGCTGAGAACTCATATTCTCAATCTCGGTGGAGAGTGCTTCCAGAAAGCGCTTACGCTCTAAAGCGAATTCAGGGTTGGTGCTTGCATTCGTTGGCGAGCGACAATCAGTAGTCGCCTGTTCGTAGAAATCGTGCTCATCGAGTGGTGACAAGTGCGTGGTGACCAGGACGCGAGCCTCGCTGGCCTTCGCGCGATAGTAGTCGACGATCTTGCATTTAAGTATGCCTATCGCCCAGGTCCGAAAGGTCGAGCGGCCAGCGAATGAGTGTGCGTGTTGCACGACAGCAAGGAGCGTGTCTTGAACGGCTTCCTCGGCACGTTGGGGATCGTTGATTCGCGTGAGCGCCCAACTCATGAGATCGCGTCGGAGTTTAGCGATCTCGTCCGCGTTTGAGAAGTTCGGCACACCCGGCAGCTTCTCAAGGCCGGGCTGCGACTCTATGTCGATACTCATGCTGAGACCAGCGCGCGTTCTATCGCGAGCGCCTGGCTGCGATTGGAAGCGACAATGGCGATACTGCCTCGTGGGGCGGGCACGGTGATCGCCGTCATCCCATTCACTTCGGTCAACGCCCGCCGCCGCTTTTCCGGATCATCTGGCATCAGGAACATTGTGATTGCGCCGTCAGATGTTGCGACAACGACATGGCGCGCTAACTGTCCAGCCAACGGGCAGAGGCTAGAGTAGGTTACCTCGCCCAAAGGGGAGAGAGCCCTAACGCCTTGCAGACCGAGCGCTGTCGGTAGGAGGCCCGCAGCGTGTTTGGATACAAGCTCGAACGACTTCGGCTCAGCTGCGACATGCGCAATCACTTCGCGGCCTAGCTCATCTCCTCTGTCATATGAGGATAAAACGAGTATGAGTCCGGCAACAAGCGCAACGGTGGCGGCGATCGCCCAGGGCCAGAGGCGGCGCTTGTTGCGCAGTCCCTGCGCAACGAGGATGCGGTCCGCAAGCCCATCAGGAACTGGTACGTTCATTGCGAGGTAGATATCCGCATCAAGTTCGCATTGGCGAGCAAGGAACTCGCGGCACGCTGCACACTCTTGCGAATGCTGGTGCGCTTCGCCACCGGGGTGGAGTGGGCGGACCAAGACGATGCGCCGGAATTCTAGGCAGTTCATGATTCGATCTTTCTGACTTGTTTTGTTGCGGTCGACCCTTCGAGCAAAGCCCGTAGCGCTTTGCGTGCGCGGCTTAGCCGCATGTTCACGGCTTCTTCATTCGACTGGGTTGTTACTGCAATTTCGGCAGACGATAGTCCACCCAGCACTTGCAGCAACAAGGGATCTCGGTGCGCTTGTGGCAGCAATCCCAGTGCTTTTCGCATGTCGATGGCAAGCGATGGATCTGCCGATTCTTGCGCAACGACGGCATCCAAATCGGCGTCAGGATCGACATCGAGCCGCTTGCGCTCGTATAGCCGTGCATGCTCGTTGCGGGCGATCGTATATAGCCACGCTTTGACCAATTTTTCGTCGCGTTGGTCCTCCCAAGCCGCCCACGCGCGCGCGAACGTTTCCTGGGTCAGATCTTCTGCCTGCGCACGATTTCGGCACAGCCAATATTGGTAACGAAACAAGTCGTTTGCATAGGCGCGAACGACTTGCTCGAAGCGGGCTTTTTGGGTTAAGGGCATAGGATCAGGAGCAGGCTCACTGATAAAGACCGGGCTGACGGCTCGAACCTAACAATGAAAAATGGATTCTTTGTCTCAGTCGGTCGCGGACAATCGTCGACGAGCGCTCGGCCATTCCATCCGACGCTTCAGGTAATGATTTCGATGACTTTAGCTAAATCTGATCCGACGTAAGTTGGCTGGGGCCATATTGAGGTTGGTCGTGAATTTCGAGTACGAACGATAGCAGGATGAGGTTGGTCGTGAATTTCGAGTACGAACGATAGCAGGATAATCCTGATATTGGAGGGTACGGAAGTAAAACGATTACCGAAGCAGACCTACACGCTGGGATTTAAGCAAGAAGCGATTCGGCGGATGGAAGTAGAAGGCAAGAAGCAGGTAGGCTTGCTGCGAGAGCTGCGGATCATCGAACAAACGCTGCATGGCTGGCGCAAGGCACATCGTCAGGGTAAGCTTGCTGGGGCGACGAGTAATTGCAAGCCGATCAGCGAGGAACAGATGGAGCTGTCTCGGGTGCGCGCCGAGAATGCACGGCTGAAGATGGAGGTCGAGATTTTAAAAAAAGCGACGGCGTACTTTGCAAAAGAACATCTGTGAAGTACGCCTAGATTCGACGGCATGAATGCGCCTACCCACTGAACGCCATGTGCGACTTACTGAGCGTGAGTGAGAGCGGTTTTGCCGCATGGCGCGCAGGATCAACTGCCAAGCGCCGGCTCAGCACGCCGTAGCTTGAGGCCGTTATACGCGCCATCCATGCCGAATTTGATGGTGCCTATGGTGCGCCACGGATGGCTCGGGAAATCAAAGCGCGTGGCCTGCCGGTGAGCAAGGAAAGGGTTCGCAAGCTCATGTAGGCCAATGGTATCCGCGCCAGACACAAACACCGCTACCAGGCCACAACCAACTCTGCGCACCATTTGCCGGTCGCCCAAAACATTCTGAATCGCCAGTTTCAGACGACGGCACCAGACAAAGTTTGGGCCGCTGACATTACCTACATTCCGACCGCAGAAGGTTGGTTATATCTGGCGGTGGTGATGGATTTGTATAGCCGAATGATTGTCGGCTACGCGATGGATGCACGAATGACTAAAGAGCTGGTCCTAAACGCGCTGAGGATGGCGCGCTTCAAACGCAAGCCGAAGCCAGGGCTGATTCATCACAGCGACCGCAGCAGTCAGTATTGCAGCCACGATTACCAAGGGCTCATCGCGCACATGAAGGCCGTACCGAGCATGAGTCGTAAGGGCAATTGCTGGGATAATGCGCCGATGGAAAGCTGGTTCAATAGCCTGACGAATGAGCGTGTCTTCCATCGGCGGTATGAGACTCGTGACGAGGCTCGGGCTGATTTGTTTGATTACATCGAAGTCTTTTACAACCGGAAGCGCCGCCACTCCGGGTTGGGCTATGACATCCGGAGCGAATTCCACTCGGCTTGGTTGGCTCAACAAAAGCTGGCAGCATGAGCGCTACGTTCGTACCCGTAAAACACGGTCAACCTCATGCTAGCAGCCAAGCTCGTTGTGCTCGGTTCAACTGCCGGTGCGGCAGCGGCGTTCAACGACTGCGCGGAGAAGGTGACGCAACTTGCTACGATACACACTTTTGCTAGTAGGTTCTTCATGTTTTCCTCTATTGAATTAGTTGGGTGTCAGTAAGGTGTTGGCAAGGAGGGACTGAGTTATACTCACCTTATAGTGCTAAAAAAATCTTCTTGCGTATGTTGCGCCAAGGCCAAGAGATGTAGAGCCGCCGCTACTGGCAACACTGGATGAAACGAAAAAAGAATCTTGTTTCGTTGGCGCGTAACCAAAACTAAATGTTGTGCTGACTGCTCTTTGGCTTGGCGTATTGATGTTTGCCGAAGTACCGCTGCCTGTGCGCGATGCTGCACTGGTAAGTGAAAGGCTCATCTGGTCATTAATCGCAAAAGCCATGGTTGCGGGTTGGCAAACGCGCATGGCAGAGCGCCTGAGTAAAGTTCGGTAATCGCGCCGGATAGGGGAAATCGGCCAGAAGCCACAGTTCCAGAGAGGCCGTTGACTGCAATAATTTGCACGATTAATTGTCGTTGATCACAACTATCTTCCGAACAAGTCGTGTCTGAGCCCAAGATACTGAGCGAACACGACTTGTTGCCACAGATTTAGGCAGGCCGCACATAACACCATGCTCCAATTCCGACCTCTCCTTCAGTCCGATCAGTCGATTCTTTGGCACTGGCTACACGTTGCCCTGTGGGACCCTCCGCCCGCACCATTACGCCCGCTTTCAGTGTTAGAGAATCCAGGTGTTCGCATGTATGCTGAGGGCTGGGGCAAAACCACAGACGTAGGCGTGGTGGCTGTCGTAGACGGGCAAGATGCTGGCGCCTGCTGGATGCGGCTGATCTCTGACGGTCACGGCCTGGGGTATGTCGATGACGCGACGCCGCAGTTGGGCATCGCGCTGGAGCCGCGATACCAACGCCGAGGTTTCGGTAAGCCGCTGATGCAGGCCGCATTGACAGCTGCCTGGAAGCATGGTTTCCGGCAAGTGTCCCTCACCGTTCATCCGGAGAACCCTGCGATTTCGATGTACGAGGCCTGCGGGTTTTGCAAACAGGGGCTACGGGGAAGTTATCACCTCATGATTGCAAAAAGTGCCGCCTAATCCCATAACGTTAGCACTGGTTTGTATCGAGCGTTGAGCTGCGGCTTTCGGGAAAATCGTAGGACCGCTTTGAGTCAGTGGTGACGGTTCCCACTGGAAAAAAGCGGTCATTGCCGCAACCAATTACACGCTAGTGCGCAAAACTCTGAACTCGTTAGCGATAGTCAAAAAAAATTACCGCGCCTCAGCGCGGTATTTTTATCACGTGTGGAAAACTATTTTCGGAATTGAAAAATGGTGTCTGACCCCATTTTTCCTTTAGTATTTTTCTGTCACAAGCGGAAAACTATCTCAGGTCTTTCACCAACGCATTGCGCGTTTGGGCATTCACATCTACCG
>JBEILF010000085.1:0-10451 GCA_040379385.1 Burkholderiales bacterium
GGCGGCCGGTGCCATCATGATTGCACTATCGGTTGGCTTGGTGCAGGCAATGATCGTACCTGCGGCGGCGGTGGCGATGATGGCAATCCTGCACGACTGGCAAAACGCCGCATTCAAGCGCGGCATCGCGATTCTGGCGGGGCTGCTCGCTGCCGGGGCCGCAGTCTATCCCTTGGTGCTGGACTCTCTTGGCTTGTTGACCGCGCCGTTTTTTCTGCATACGGTTCTCGGCACCCCCTTGTTCGACGCCCATACACGAGACAGCATTCTGCCGTTGTACCTAGTGAGCATCCTGCCGTGGTATGCGCTACCAACTTTGCCTATTGCCATTTGGTTGTGGCGTAAAGACCGCAAAATCATTCGTGAGCGTATTGAGTTGGCCCTACCGATTACGGTCTTCACGTTGTCGCTCATCACGCTCTCTTTGTTGCGCGAAGGGCGCGATGCGGTGGGTTTGATCTTGTTACTGCCGCTGGCTCTAGCGGGTGCCAATTCGCTCGACCGTTTGCCGAAAGGCGTGGCGAGTTTTGTCGACTGGTTCGGGCTTGTATTCTTCGGCGCATTAGCCTTCGCAGCTTGGCTTTACTGGACTGCGGCCGTCACTGGCATACCGGAGGCTGCAGCGCGGGTGGCTGCTCGCGCGGCACCAGGCTTTGTGGTGAGCGTAGCCTGGATTCCAATGCTCATCGCCGCCGCGCTTACCGCAGTCTGGATTTACGCGGTGGTAATGTCGCATCGCAACAACCGCCGCGCCATCGTCAACTGGGCAGCCGGCGTCACACTCGTGTGGATGCTGCTCAACTTGCTGTATTTGCCGGCAATCGATCACGTCAGGAGTTATCGCCAGCTAACCACCGAAATCGCCGCCTTGATCAATCCAACACCAAGCTGTGTCATCGGGCTGAACATCGGTGACCCGCAACGCGCGATGTTTGATTACTTCACGCAGATTCGTTTCACAAACCTGAAATCGACCGCGTCTGAACATTGTCGATGGATGCTTATGCAAGGCACCAAGGCGAACGCTCCCGACGTTACAGCGGAGTGGGCGCTTGTCTGGCAGGGTGCCCGCCCCGCCGAACGTGTTGAACAGTTCTGGCTCTATAAACGTTTGCTTTAAGATAAAAGTCGCCTATCGACGCGACTTTCCAAGCATTTTGACTTGAAGATGCCCGCCGATTGGCGAGTTTAATTTTCTAGCCTGAACATTTCACCGGGGCGCGTTCGAAAGCGGGCGAGTAGGTGAACAGGCGAGCGATTTTTTGCCTGACCGAGCACAGCATAGCGGGCTATGCTTTGGCAGCAAGGCGGAACATTGCCGTCCAATCGCCCGAGAGTGAACCTGCAGCCCGCATCCACAGCAAGCGAGAAACGAGCCAAATTGGTTTGCCAATCGCCCCGAGGCAACGTCCTGCTAAGCAACCGGCGACCCATGAAACATTCAGGCTAGTGCGCCGCCAGTCGCGTGTCGATTAACTCGATCCAATGCCGAATCGGCGCGCCCCCGCTTGCGGCGAGGCCCGCTTCTATGTGTGCCAGGCAGCCAATATTGGCGGTGGCGACGACTTCCGGCTTACCCGACTCAAGAGCGGTGACTTTGTTTTGCAATAGCTGCTGCGAAAGCTCCGGTTGCAACAGTGAATAGGTTCCCGCCGAGCCACAGCACAGGTGGCCATCGGGCACTGTGGTCAGTTCATATCCCGCATCACGCAGCAGCGCTTCTACACTACCGCGAATCTTTAGGCCATGCTGAAGGCTGCACGGCGAGTGAAACGCAACGCGTGTCTTTGCCGAGGTGGGCTTGCCCGACTGCCCCTGTAACATCGTTGATAACGCGGCCTGCTCCGCTGAAATCACTTGGCTCACGTCCCGAAACTGCGCGGATATCCGCGCCGCTTTCTCCGCATAGGCTTTGTCGTCGCGCAGCATATGACCATACTCGGCGACCATGGTGCCACAGCCGGTCGCTGTAACAACTATGGCTTCAACGCCGCTTTCAATCATCGGCCACCAAGCGTCAATGTTGCGCCTCATCATGGCATGGCCTCCCTCCACGTCGCTAAGGTGATGGGGGATGGCACCACAGCAGCCAGCATTCGGTGCCACCAACAAGCTAATGCCGAGTCGGTCGAGCACACGCGCCGTGGCGCTATTGATCGAAGGTGCCATAGCCGGCTGCACACACCCCGCCAATAGCAACATCTTGCGCGCATGGTTGTTTGCGGGCCATGCACCTGGGTCGCGTTTGGCAGAAATCTTCTTTGCCAGTGCAGCGGGCAGCAGCGGTTTCACCATTCGGCCCATGGCGAGGGCGGCGCTAAACAAGCCCGATTGCGGCAGCAATTTTCTTAGTACAGCGCGCTGCACGCTAGCCGATGTAGAGCGGCCCACTTTTTCGTCAACGATGCGCCGACCGATATCCACCAAACGACCGTACCGCACGCCGGAAGGGCAAGTGGTCTCACAAGCACGACAGGTCAAGCATCGGTCCAGATGCAGCTGCGTCCTTTCGGTCGGTGCCGCGCCTTCAAGCACCTGCTTCATCAAGTAGATACGGCCGCGCGGCGAATCGAGCTCGTCTCCGAGCAGGTTGTAGGTCGGACAGGTGGCAAGACAGAATCCACAATGCACACACTTGCGCAAGATGCCTTCGGCTTCTTCTCCGGCAGCGGTACCTTGAAACTCCTCAGCGAGAATAGTTTGCATGTTGTTATAAAGAGACGTTGTCCAACCGACCGCGATTGAGTACATTGGCCGGATCAAAGGCGCGTTTGAGATTGGCGTTCAGCTCCGCAAGCTTGCCACTAATGGGGTGAAACACACGGATGCCCGAAGCTACGCCAGCCGCAGCACGCATCAATGTTGCATGGCCACCGACGCGTTGAACTTGCTCGCGTAGCAACTGGGCGTCAACATCCGCCGCCAACCATCGCAACGCGCCACCCCATTCAATGACCTGCTTCGCGCCTGATGCGAGATCCATCGGTGGCGTTGTTGCCGGTACTGATAAACGCCACACTGGTTTATCGGTCGATAAGAAATGACGCTGGCCGTGATCGCGTAGCGACGACCAAAACTTCCGCGCGTCTATCGATGGCATTTCCGCTCCACCCAACTTTTGCATCGCCGCAGTAACACCGGCGTTGGTTCCCGAAAGACGCAGCGTGGCGCACCCACCGTCCCAGCAAGAGGCGGAAATTGGCAACGGCTGGCCCGCCCATTCGTTGAAGCGTTGAATGGCTGTCGCCTGATCCATCTCAAAGCGCAGCGTGGTCTCCAGCGCTGGCTTGGGCAGGACCTTAAAGCTGATATCGAGCAACACACCGAGCGTGCCGAGTGCGCCCACCATCAAGCGCGACACATCGTAACCCGCAACGTTTTTTATCACGCGCCCACCGAAATGGAGATCTTCGCCTTTGCCGTTGATAATGCGTGTCCCCAACACAAAATCGCGTACCGCCCCAGCGTAGGCACGGCGCGGGCCAGAGAGGCCGGTGGCGACGGTTCCACCGATGGTGGCTCCAGCGGAAAAATGCGGGGGCTCGAAAGGCAACATTTGCCCCTCTTGATCCATCAACGACTCGATCTCCGCCAGCGGTGTGCCGGCTCGAACCGTCAACACTAGCTCGCGCGGCTGGTAGTCGATGACACCCGCATAACCACGCATATCGATTGCCTCACCAATCGATTTCGCGCCATAGAAAGACTTTGTGTTTCCAGCGTGAATGACGACCGGCGACTTGCTCGAATGTGCCGCGACAATGCGCTCTTGCACCGACCGAATGAACGTATCCATGCTCAGAAACGGGGAATATCTGCGTGTGGCATCACACCACCCGAAACCCGCATACGGCCATACTCTGCACAGCGATGCAACGACGGAATCGCCTTGCCGGGGTTCAGCAACATCTTCGGATCAAATGCCCGCTTGACGTCAAAAAATGCTTCGCGTTCCGCGTCACTAAATTGGCTGCACATTTGATTGATCTTCTCGATGCCCACACCGTGTTCGCCAGTGATGGTGCCGCCAACTTCAATACATAGTTCCAGCAACTCGGCGGAGAACGCCTCAGTCTTCTCTAGCTCGCCGGGTTTGTTGGCGTCAAACAGAATCAGCGGGTGGAGGTTGCCGTCGCCCGCATGAAATACATTTGCGCAGCGCAGACCGTATTTTGCTGAGAGTTCATCGGTGCGTCTGAGCACATGCGCCAGCGCGCCACGCGGAATCGAGCCGTCGATACAATAGTAGTCAGGCGAGATTCTGCCCACCGCCGGGAATGCTGCCTTGCGCCCCGACCAGAATTTCATGCGCTCAGCTTCGTCGCGAGATACGCGGCATGCAGTAGCACCCGCAGCCTTCATCACCGCTTCCATCTTGGCAATTTCTTCTTCGACTTCCTCCGGTGTCCCGTCAGATTCGCAGAGCAAAATTGCCGCCGCATCCATGTCGTAGCCGGCCCGCACAAAATCTTCCACCGCGTGAATAGCGAGTCTATCCATCATTTCCAAACCAGCCGGTACGATACCCGCGCCAATGACCGCCGCCACCGCTTCACCCGCTTTCTCGACATCGGCAAAACTGGCCATCACCACGCGCGCCAGTTGTGGCTTAGGCGTCAACTTGACGGTCACTTCGGTGGTAATTCCCAGCATGCCTTCAGAGCCCGTCATCAGCGCGAGCAAGTCATAACCGGGACTATCGAGCGCATCCGAACCAATAGTCACGGACACGCCGTCAACCGTGACAATATTGAGCTTCAAAATATTGTGTACCGTGAGGCCGTACTTTAGGCAGTGCACGCCGCCAGAATTCTCCGCCACATTGCCGCCAATAGAACAGGCAATCTGTGATGAAGGATCAGGCGCGTAGTAAAGCGCCAAGTGAGCGACATCTTCGGAAATTTTTTGATTGCGCACGCCTGGTTGTACCAGCGCGGTGCGCGCAAGCGGATCAACGCGGACAACTCGACTAAATTTAGCAAGCGAAAGTAACAGGCCGTCGGCCAACGGTGTCGCACCGCCTGACAGGCCGGTGCCGGAACCGCGTGCAACCACCTTAACATTCTGCGCATTTGCGGCGCGCATAACGCTTTCAACCTCTGCAGTCGTCGAGGGTAGCGCGGCGAGCATCGGTAGCTGCCGGTACACCGAAAGCCCGTCACAATCGTAGGGTCGAAGATCTTCTGCGACCGTGAGTACGGCAGAGGTCGGCAAAAACTGGGAAAGTGCTCTCGCTAACTGCTGGCGTTTGGCATGAATGTATTGATCTTGTGTGGCTTCATCGGCGGGCGAATCGTTCAGCACAGCAGACATATTGTTCTCCTCTCGCCGCAATAATAGGCCATTCACTACCTGATCGTAATGGGGCGTTGCGTAAGCACCTGTTACCCAGCGTTACGTAGTGGAACGCGGCGGTAAAGTTGGAACTTCCCTGTCGCGCCGGACTCTACCTCCACCAATTACTAACTGGCCAATACATGGAAGGCAACATCGCATACGCACTATGGGCGCTGGCAGCGCTACTGGTATTGGTCGGCCTCGCAGGCACATTTCTGCCGGCGCTGCCGGGTGTGCCACTTGTTTTTGGTGGGCTGTTTCTCGCAGCCTACATCGGGAACTTCGAGCGTATTGGCTGGCCGACACTCACCATCCTTGGCGTTCTTACCGCGATCGCCATCGCCGCCGATTTTGTTGCCACGCTGTTGGGGGCTAAACGAGCGGGCGCATCTAAACTAGCGTTAGTTGGCGCGGCCATCGGCAGTCTGCTCGGCATATTCTCCGGTTTATGGGGGTTATTGGTGTTTCCCCTCGTCGGCGCGGTCGCGGGTGAACTCATCGCCCGGCAGCAAATCAGTCAAGCGAGCCGCGTCGGCCTTGCAACCTGGCTCGGAATGGTAATCGGTACGCTGGCAAAACTTGCGATCGCGCTGACGATGGTCGGCGTCTTCATTGTGTCGTACGCCTTCGGCAAATAAGGTCTGTCGGTGGCTGGAGGCAGTTTCTAGCCGCTCTCTCGGCGTTGATCAGAATAAACCGACAATCTTGCCATTGTCATCCACATCAATGGCAACAGCCGAAGGTACTTTTGGTAGTCCCGGCATGGTCATGACATCACCACAAACTATGACGATAAACTCAGCTCCCGCCGCTAAGCGCACTTCGCGGATGGTCACAATATGTTTCGACGGAGCCCCACGAAGGGCCGCGTCAGTTGAAAATGAATACTGCGTTTTGGCCACACATACCGGATAGTGTCCGTAGCCGTCGTCCTGAAGCTTCTTGATTTGACCGCGAATCTTGTTGTCAGCCGCAATATCGGACGCGCCGTAAATCTTGGTGGCGATGGTCTTCATCTTGTCCCAAAGCGGCATTTCGTCGGGATACACAAACTTGAAATTGCTTGGCTGTTCGCAAAGCGCAACAACCTCTTTGGCGACTTCCGCGGCGCCCTTGCCGCCATCAGCCCAGTGTTTCGCCATCACGACTTTGCAACCCAATTTGCCGACACGATCCATCAGTAGTGCAACCTCGGCTTGCGTGTCGTGCGTACGATGATTCACGCTAACAATACAGGGCAGGCCATAGTTGTTCATCACATTGTGAACGTGACGTTCCAGATTGACGATACCTTTTTCGAGCGCGGCAAGATTCTCCTTGGAGACCTCTTTCACATCCATACCACCGTGGAACTTGAGCGCGCGAAGTGTCGCGACGATCACCACTGCATCGGGCCTTAGCCCGGATTTTCGGCACTTGATGTCGATAAATTTCTCCGCACCGAGATCTGCGCCGAAACCTGCCTCGGTAACGACGTAGTCACCAAGTTTCAACGCCGTTTGGGTGGCAATGACCGAGTTGCAGCCGTGTGCAATGTTGGCAAACGGCCCGCCGTGGATAAAGGCGGGATTATTCTCCAACGTTTGCACCAAATTCGGCAGCAGCGCATCCTTGAGTAGTGCGGTCATCGCCCCCTGCGCATGCAAGTCTTTCGCAAGAATCGGCTTAAGGTCCTTGGTATAACCCACCACAATCTTGGCGATGCGCGCTTTGAGATCCGCTAGGGAAGTTGCCAAACAAAAAATCGCCATAATTTCAGACGCGACCACGATATCAAATCCGTCCTGACGCGGATAGCCGTTGCCGGGACCGCCAAGGGCGATGGTGATATCTCGTAACGCGCGATCATTCATATCCATCACACGTTTCCACGTGACCCGACGCACGTCGAATCCGAGCTCATTGCCGTGGTTGATATGGTTATCAATCAAGGCCGCAAGCAGATTGTTGGCGAGCGCGATGGCGTTGAAGTCGCCGGTAAAGTGCAGGTTGATATCTTCCATCGGTACGACTTGAGCATAGCCACCACCGGCCGCGCCACCCTTCATGCCAAACACGGGACCAAGTGACGGTTCACGCAGGCAAATAATCGCCTTTTTTCCGATGTGATTGAGCGCATCGCCGAGGCCGACAGTCGTTGTGGTCTTGCCTTCACCAGCCGGCGTGGGAGAGATCGCGGTAACAAGGATGAGTTTGCCGTTTTTCTTGTTTTTGAGGCTATCCACATATTGCAGTGATACCTTTGCCTTGTAATGGCCATAGGGCTCCAGCGCGTCTTGCGGAATTCCCAAGCGGTCGGCAATTTCGTAGATCTTCTTCATCGACGCTTTTTGCGCAATTTCGATATCACTCAACATCGTCTTTCCCTATCTTGTTGGTTTGTGCCCAAGTATGGTACCCAATGCGGTCGCTATGCCATGATGATAGTCAAGTACAATGATTGCGCCAGATCAACTTTTCCGGTCGATGACTGATTACTTCAAAACCCAAGAACGCAATATTCTGTTTCGCCGTATCGAACATATCGAAGCGTCGATGACGTCGCTTGATCGGCGAGTGACGGGACATCAGCTCATTTGTCACTTGAATAACAACCTACGCGAAGTTTGCGGGTTACAAGCGTCTCACGAGCGATCTGGTTTTTTACAGCGCACCATTCTTAAATGGTTGGTATTTCATTTGTTTCCGTGGCCAGAGCGCACACCTCGATCACCTGCCGCATTGGCAGAATTCATCGGTACCAAGTCTCCCACCACATTTGAAGCGGACCATGCCGAACTTGTTGAACTCCTCAAGACCTTCGAGGCGCGATGGCAGGCAGGCACCCTGATGCCGCACCCAGTGTTCGGACATTTGTCGAAGTCTGAATGGGGGCAGTACATGTTTTTGCATCTCGATTACCATCTGACGGCGTTTGGTATCCATGGGGACTTTCGTGCACCCAAATGAGCAATGTATACGGCGCTTCTATGCCGCTTTCGCCAGCCACGACGCTAGCGCGATGGCGGAGTGTTATCACCCGGATGTTTCCTTCAGCGATCCGATCTTTCTGATGCTAAAGGGTGCCGAGGCCGGCGGCATGTGGCGGATGTTGGTCTCTCGCGGCAAGGATCTTGAACTAACGCTGCTCGAAGCCTCGGCGGACGATGATGGCGGATGTGCCAAATGGGAGGCGCAATATACGTTTTCACAAACTGGGCGCCCGGTGGTAAACCGTATTCAAGCGGCGTTCGCATTTCGTGACGGGCTTATCGTTCGGCACGTTGATCGATTCCCGTTCTGGAAGTGGTCGAGACAGGCACTCGGGCCGTTGGGGCTATTGTTAGGCTGGTCGTGGCCATTGAAGGCGATGGTGCGCAAAAAGGCGGCGACCTCGCTGGCTCAGTTTATGGGCAGATACCCGCAGCACTAATGGTGGGGGACCGGTGGTGAGCGCAACATCAAGACATTACCCACCAACAGCAGCGCCACGCCGAGGGTAGTCATCCAGCCCCAGGCAAACTTCTCGAAGAAAAACGACACCGCGAGCGCCACAACAGGTACCATCACCCCGACATAAGAAGACTGCGCCGCACCGATGCGCTTGAGTAGGGTAAGGTAACAACCAAAGGTGATGATGGAGCCGAACAGCGCGAGATAAAGCAGTGTAGCAACATATGAGGGACTCCAGTCCATGGTGATCGGTCTACCAACCACCATGGCGTACACAAACGCCAGAGCGCCGCCGTAGAGCATGCCCCACGCCATTGAAGGCCAAGTGGCAAATCTGCGTTTTTGTGTCCGCATCGCCACCATGCTACCGACACTAGAGGCGAGCACCGAGAGTACGGTAAACAGTACGCCAAGTTCAAGATTTCGGCTCGCAGAGATTTTGCTGAACTCCTGACCAAACACACAGACAATTCCGACGATCCCGAGTGCGGCCGCAACGCTGACACGGGCGGTGATCGGCGTGCCGAAGAACACACGCGAAGCCCACATGTTGATCATCGGACTGGCCGAGTACGCCACCGCCACCATACCGGAGACAATATAGAGCTCCGCATGGTACACAAAAATATAGCTGACGCAGAACATGCCAGCGCCAAAAATGAACAAATCCCGATGGCCGCTGGCCGCAAATCTGAGACCGTATCCACGCCACCGGCAGAACACGAACAACGCTGCGGCAGCAATCAAAAAACGATAGGCGACCGAAAGCTCCGGGGCGACTTCACCCAGCTGAAAGGTAATGACGAACCACGTTGAGCCCCAAATGAGGACACAAACGCTAAACAACTGAAGATTAGAAAAGTGCATTTCAAAGATACCGCGCCTCGAACCAGTCATTCGGCGCGGCGGAAAGCGGGGCCCAGCTTAACTGACGTCAGAAGCCATCCCGACGCGAGCCTCACTGGCCCCACCGCAGGTGTTATTTTTCGATACCGAGTTGCCAGAGGACGAAGGAGTAGGTGATTGCGATTTCCTTCAGGTAATCGTAACGCCCGGACGCACCGCCGTGACCGGCGTCCAAATTGGTCTTTAGCAACAGCGGGTTATTGTCGGTTTTCAGAGTACGCAACTTGGCAACATACTTGGCTGGTTCCCAGTACATCACTTGGCTATCGTTGAGAGACGTCTCAACCAACATCGCAGGATAAGCGCCGCGCTTCAAGTTGTCGTAAGGTGAATAACTGCGCATGTATTTGTAAGCTTTCTCCTGATTCGGGTTACCCCATTCCAGATACTCGCCGACCGTGAGCGGCAACGTCGCATCAAGCATGGTATTCATGACATCAACAAACGGCACCTGCGACACCACTGCCTTGAATAACTCAGGCCGTAGATTCGTCACCGCCCCCATCAGCAGTCCGCCTGCGCTGCCTCCTTGAATGGCGAGCATCGATGGTGCCGTGTATTTTTGCTGGATTAAATGTTCGGCGGTCGAAATGAAGTCAGTGAAGGTGTTCATTTTCTTCATCATTTTGCCGTCGTCGTGCCACTGCTTGCCCATGTCCCCGCCGCCGCGAATGTGCGCGATGGAAAACACCATGCCCCGATCAAGCAGAGCGAGGCGGCTGGAGCTAAACGCGAGCGGCAAGGCAAAGCCGTACGAGCCATAGCCATAGAGAAGA
>JBEILF010000086.1:0-10439 GCA_040379385.1 Burkholderiales bacterium
CGGATAGGCTAACTCACCCCGCGTTGAGCGAGACGAATGTAGTGCGCGCCAGATTGCGCTTTTAGTTGGGCGATGGTGTCCAGCGCCGCTGTAAGACCTTCATACAGCTCGTCACGCACGAAGTCGTCGGGCGCTTCGACAACGTCGTCCATTGAAGTGAATAGCGTCGCGGCGAGTTTCCGCATAATTTCTGGTTGCGGTGTCGAGTGATGCGCGCTGGCTGGCAGGAGGTAGTCCGCTTGTCCAGACATCTCTCGAATCAGCACTTGCCGATATAAAACCGCCGCGCGCAGACCGCTTCGTAGCGGTCGTTTCCACCGATTTCAACCTGTGCGCCTTCGGTAACGCGATTTCCCGAAGCGTCAAGACGCACGTTCATCGTGGCCTTGCGGCCACATCGGCAAATCGTTTTCATTTCCTCCAGATCATCGGCCAATGTGAGCAGCGCCTTGGAGCCAGGAAACGGCTGGCCTTGGAAGTCGCTGCGCAGCCCGTAGCAGATCACCGGGGTAGATGAAGTGTGCGCTAAACGATGAAGCTGTGTGACCTGCGCCTCGCTCAGGAATTGAGCCTCGTCGATGAGGACGCATGAGGGAGTCGGCTTGGCAGCGTAGATCGTGGCGAAATCGGTCTCGGCGGTGAAGGT
This sequence comes from Burkholderiales bacterium, assembly GCA_040379385.1. Lineage (GTDB taxonomy): Bacteria > Pseudomonadota > Gammaproteobacteria > Burkholderiales > Usitatibacteraceae > UKL13-2. The sequence goes on from JBEILF010000086.1 coordinate 647, forward strand.
CGCCGCATCACGGGTGACGCCCAGCCGCGAGGTTACGTTGCCGACGCCATAACGATCATCGACGCGAGCGGTGTAGAGGTCAACTGACTGGCCGCGCTCCTCATAGTTGTGTGCAACTTGTAGCAACGAAGTTGATTTGCCGGCGTTCATCGCGGCGAAGCGGAAATAGAGTTTGGCCAATTTCTAACTCGTAACAGTGGACGGCAGATGGACAGCGGCTAGGGCGCAAATAGCAGATGCGCGGCACCAATGGTGACCGCGCAGGCCTGAGCGTGGACGGCAGTTTACCGCCACCGCGTGTGTGGATGTGCCTAAATTGTCCGAACCACTCCCACCACGAGACCTTCGATATCGAGTGTTTGTTTGGAGAGATCCACCACAATCGGCAGGTAATCGGGATTCTCCGCCACGAGGAAGGCTTGTTTACCTTTCACCTTCAAGCGTTTGACCGTGGCATCACCTTCAACACGTGCCACCACAATCTGGCCACTACGCGCCTGTTGGGTTTTGTGCACAGCAAGCCAGTCGCCGTCCATGATGCCGACGTCCTTCATGCTCATGCCCTTCACTTGCAGGAGATAGTCTGCACGTGGCTGAAACATCAAAGGACTGACGGGATAACGGCCGACCATGTTTTCCGCAGCGAGGATTGGTGAACCAGCGGCCACACTGCCGATGAGCGGTAGACCAAACTCCTCGTCGTTGGCGGCAGTTTCTTCACCCAAGATGCGAATGCCGCGTGATGAGCCGGGTAACATTTCAATGGCACCCTTGCGCTCTAAGGTACGAAGGTGCTCCTCAGCGGCATTGGGTGAGCGGAAGCCCAACGCCGCGCAAATTTCGGCGCGTGTCGGCGGCATACCATTTTCCGCAATCCATTGTTTAAGGAAGTCTAGAATTTCTTGCTGGCGTACGGTTAAATTTTCCATGACTGACTTTTTATACAGTTTTTGCGCGTTTTGCAAGTCTTTTTTTCCGGCGGCGCAGTTTATGGTTCCCCCTGAGCCTGATGGTCAGCACCTTTGTCATGTAGTTCGGCTATCCTTCACAGCCCCGCTATCACCACCGTCCCCGTTTTTCACCCATCCTCAGGAAGTCCGTATGTCGCTAATGTCTTTCTCAAGTCAACCCACCAGATTCGGACCGCACCGCTTCCGGCTGTTGCTCGTGCTCATCACATACGCGGCGCTTGCAGGCCACGTAATGGCTTCGCAGCTACAGGCCGGGCCCATGGTTGGGGCGACCGCCATGCGCCAGGTCAAAATCTGGGTGCAGGCCACCGGTAAGGGGGACGCGCAAATCGAGTATTGGGAGACGGGTACCGCGAAGATGACGCCAGTTCGACAGAAGACGGCGGCCGTTCCGCTCGTCGAAGACACGGACTTCGTCGCTCAGTTCACGGTGGGTTTGCTCGAACCTGGTCGCACCTATGGCTATCGTGTGATGATCAATGGCAAAGAGCAGAAGGTGCCGCAGACGCTAACATTTAAGACACAAGCATTGTGGCAGTGGCGTACCGACGCGCCCGATTGGAAGATGGCCTTTGGCAGCTGTGCTTTTGTCAACGATGCGCGATATGACCGGCTTGGGCGGCCTTATGGAGGCGCACCCGAGGACAAACGGATATATGCGTCGATGGCGCGCGAGGCACCCGATCTGACGGTCTGGGGTGGCGATTATCTTTACTACCGCGAAGTCGATGAAGACAGCGAACTGGGCTTACGTTATCGCTGGCGCTATGACCGCAGCACTACGGAGCAGCAGGTGCTGCTGCGCACCGGATCACATGTTTCAATATGGGACGACCATGAATACGGACCTAATAATGGCAATTCCAGTTATCGGTTGAAAGCGGAGGCACTTGCCTTGTTCAAACGGTACTGGGCAAACCCAAGTTATGGGCTCCCGGAGTTGCCGGGCACGTTTACCACCTACCGATTTAACGATGCGGAACTCTTTATGCTCGACAATCGGTACTATCGTGATGACGATGAATTACAGGCGAAGGACAAGACCAAGTTGGGTGCAGCGCAACTACGCTGGCTAAAAAACGCGCTTTTGATGTCCGTGTCACCGATCAAGTTAATTGTTGCCGGAAGCCAGGTGACTAACGACGCAAGCACCTATGATGGTTGGCATAACTTCCCGGAGGAGCGTGCCGACATCCTCAAATTTTTGGTTGACCACAAAGTTAACGGCGTCATCTTTCTCACCGGTGATCGGCATTTCACGGAGCTGCTCAAGACCGAGCGTTCCGGTACGTATCCACTTTATGAGTTGACGTGTTCACCACTATTGTCCGGTATCGCGTCGGTCGTCGAACGAGAGCGCGGATACAAAAAAGTCGTCGAGGGAACCTTTGTTGCGCAGCGCAACTTCTGCACGCTGGACTTCAGTGGTAGTAAAGCCGAACGCAAGATCACCATGCGGTCGTTTTCCAATGCCGGCGAAAAACTATGGGAGCGTGAACTTAAGCTGTCTGAGCTGCAAACGCCGACCGCAGGAAAACCCTAGTGCTTACGAGGTTTGTCGCCGGTCAGCGCACTACCGCCGATTAGAAAAAACGCCATTGCCCAAAAGATCGGCGCGAGCCCGAATGCAGCGCCGATCAAACCAAACAACATCGGCATCGTCGTCTGTGAAGTGTTGATAAGGGTAGTGCGCAGGCCAAGTGCTTCGCCGGCGCGACCTTTCGGAGTCGTCTCGTGCAACAGCGTGAGCGCCATCGGTTGCGGCGCACCTAGGCCCAAGCCCAGCAAAAACATCAACACCATCAACAGCCCGATGTGATGCGTAAAAGGGATCAGCGCAAAACTGCACCCCGCCACCAATAACGAGAATTTCAATACGCTCCACGGGCGCATGTGTTGCACGAGGAATGGCATTGCCAGGCGAACGCTGAATGTCGCTGCCGCAAATGCGCCCATCACAATGCCGATTTCCGAGGCGTTGAGACCAATGTTGGAGCCGTGGATCGGAATGGCAAAGCCATAAACGTCCCACGCGACGGTGAGGATTGTCATGTTGATGAAAAGACGCCGGACTTCAGTATCCTTTAACAAGTCGAGTACCGAGCCAGTCGGTTTTTCTTCCTCCGATTTTTGTGGACGATGCATCGGCAGCAATCGAAACGACAACGCGATGATCGGCAAAACAGTGAACAGCGTTAGCACCAAAAACGCCATTCGATGACCGAAGTTGTCGATGATCACGCCGGACAAGATTGGCGCGATAAATGTTGAGGTCGAAAAACCGAGAGCGACGTAGCTAAAGTTAATCGGTCGTTCGCTCGCGCTGCTCATTTCTCCGACGGCGTGATAAGCGGCAACGTTGATTAACATAAATCCCAAACCGACGATGACGCTGGTGAAGTAGAGCGCGTAGATCGACGGCCACAAGAAAGCAGCGAAAATGCCGACGCCGACCGCAATCGAGCCGAGCTGAAATGGCTTTTCCACACCGATACGATCAATCCAACGGCCCGACGCGACCGACAAAAGCGCCGGTAGCAGCGCGTATAGCGCCATTAACAAACCAATCGTGAACGCTGATGATTTCTGATCGATGGCAAATAGCGTTACTGTCACACGGCTACCGTAGGATGCGACATGGTTGAGGATCAGTAGAATGATGATGAGGGGCAGCGGCTTCATGACCATAGGTGTTTTCAAGGGCGACTTTCAGTGGTCGGTGGCTTGGGCGAGCCAAACACCCGCGCAAACGATGACCATGCCAACAAAGGTAAGGGGCGTCGGTATGATGCGATACACCAGCCACTCCGCAGCAACGGCAACTATTGGTGGCAAGTAGAGAATGCTGGAAACACGTGTGGCCTGACCGTGGCGCATCAGGATGTGTAATGCGCTGACACCGAGAATGGACGCGAGTACCACCAAAAAAAGCATCGCCGCGAATAGCTGCCAGGCCCATTCCACCTTGGCACTTTCAACAATGATCGCCAGCGGTGCGAGCAGGAGCAATGACGCAACGAATTGGATGAAGGCGGCCGACCACAGATCGGTATCCGGCAAAAAGCGTCGCTGGTACAACGTGCCGACGGTTAACGCTATCAGCGCTACCAAAACGGCCATGAGACTCTTGCCATTCATGGCGTGAATATCAAGTTTGTGCCATACGACCAACAACACCCCGATCAGTCCAATGCCTATACCCAACCACTGACGTCCGGACGCCGCCTCTTTTAACACCAGCGCGGCGATCATTGCCGTCAACAGTGGTTGGGCAGCAAGGATAATAGCGACCACCCCGGCGGCGAGTCCTTCGTATTGGCCATAGTGGCTGCCGGATAAGTGAATAGCATGCATCAATAACCCGGCGACAATGACGTGTCCCCATGCTCTCTTGGTGTTTGGCCAAATTGGGCGTAACCACAGCAACACGGGCAACAGGCAAACAATCGCCAGACAAAAGCGCAATGTCAGAAATGTGAACGGCGCGGCGTACTGCAGGCCGCTTTTGGTTGCGATAAAACCGCTGCCCCAAACGCTGACAAAGAACCATGCTAACAGCTTGTCATTGGACGGTACTGGGATTCTCGATAGGCCCGGATTCAAGTGCGGATCCGGTTACGTGCCTGAATCGCCAGTGCGTCGGCGATCACCATTGTGGCACCGCGTTCGGCGATCATAAGGGTGGGGGAGTTAGTGTTACCCGAGGTAATCGTCGGCATCACCGATGCATCGATCACACGCAGCGACGCAACACCGCGCACCCGCAACCGCGAGTCGACGACCGCAGTGGCATCATGGTCACGTCCCATCTTGCAGGTACCGACCGGATGAAAAATCGTCGTGCCGATGTTTGCTGCGGCGTCGATCAACTCCGCTTCGGTTTGGTGGTGCGGGCCGGGCAGAAATTCCTCGGGTCGTAAATGTGCCAGGGCAGGCGCTTTGGCGATACGCCGGGTCAGCTTGATGGCATCGATTGCGGTGGTCTTGTCAACCTCGGTTGAAAGATAGTTGAGAGTAATGGCGGGGGCGTCTGCTGCGTTGGCGGTGCGCAAGCGGACATGGCCGCGTGAAGTGGGACGAAGATTACACACGCTCATGGTGATGGCTGGAAACCTGTGTAGTGGCTCGCCGAACTTATCCAGTGATAACGGCTGCACATGGTATTGCAAGTTTGCGCTGGCTTGCGTGGGATCAGATTTTGCAAATGCACCGAGCTGAGACGGGGCCATGGTGAGCGGTCCGCGTCGCAAAAGCGCGAACTGTGCCGCCATTTGTAACTTTCCCCACCATGTGTGATACCACTCGTTCAACGTTCGAACGCCACGCACCTTGTAGGCCAGCCGAAGTTGTAGATGATCCTGTAGATTCTCGCCCACGCCGGTAAGTTCGTGTGCGGCATGAATGCCATGTCGGTACAACCGGTCCGGCGCACCAATACCGGAAAGTTGTAACAGTTGCGGCGAGTTGATTGCGCCGCCGTCGAGCAACACCTCACCATTTTCGGCAATTGGTGCATAGACGAATTCACCATCGCGTATGAACTCCACACCGATGGCACGTGGGCTGCCAGCGTTATTCTGCAAACGCACTTTTGTGGCAAGCGCGTTTGTCCACACCGTCAAGTTGTGACGCGGCAAGGCTGGCCGCAGGAACGCTGTTGCCGCACTCCAGCGCAAACCAGCGCGCTGATTGACCTGAAAGCGGGCGCTACCCGCGTTGTCACCGCCATTAAAATCCGCCACCGGAGCAATGCCACACTCAGCCGCCGCCAGTTGCCACGCGTGCAATACGCGCCAGTCAAGACGTTGTGGGGCAACGCGCCATTCACCCTGCCCGCCATGAATTGGCGAAGGCCCCGCGAAGTGATTTTCTGTGTGCTTGAATACCGGCAACACCTGATCCCACGACCAGCTATTGTCACCGGTTAATGCCGCCCACTCGTCGTAGTCGCGGCGCTGGCCGCGCATGTAAATCATGGCATTGATGGCAGATGAGCCGCCCAAGGTCTTGCCGCGTGCGTAAAGAATGGACCGGCCATTCAGTCCTGGCTCTGGCTCTGTGCGGTAACACCAGTCGGTGCGCTGGTTGCCGATACAAAACAGGTAACCCACCGGGATGTGAATCCAGTGCCAATCGTCACCACCGCCTGCTTCGAGCAGCAGCACGCGCTTGGCCGGACTTGCAGACAACCGGTTGGCGAGTAAACATCCGGCCGTGCCGCCACCCACAATCACGTAGTCGTAGGGCGGAAGCGTGGCAGGTATGGCAAGTGTGGCAGTGGGCGCTGGTGACATGCGGTATGGAATTGGCGTGACTCGTGTCGGGATTTGGTCGGTTACACGATTAGAATAAAGCAACTTAGCCTCAATGCAGAATTTGCATCAAAATCGACCACAACAATGACGACAAGTCTCGCAATCTCCGTTGGCGTTTGCGGCGAATCCACGCTGCTGGTAAGGGATGAACATACTGCCTCGCGCGTCGGCTCTGGACGCATCCGTGTGCTCGCCACGCCCGTTATGATCAACGTCATTGAGGCGGCTGCGCTGGCATGCTGCGAGGCATTGCTGCCAGAGGGACACCAAAGCTTGGGCACAAGTCTGAATATCTCCCACCTCGCCGCCACGCCGGTGGGGATGCGTATCGTCGCGCGTGCCACGGTCGCACAGGTCGAGGGCCGCAAGATCAGATTTGCGGTCAAAGTACATGACCAGCGCGACTTGATTGGCGAGGGCACGCACGATCGCGTGGTCGTGAACGTGGCGAAATTCGATTTGCGCGTACAGGAGAAAATTCAGATGCTGAAAGAAAAACTCGTTTAGGGGCGGGCGTTTTAGGGCGTTTCTAATCGAAGATGCCTGTCGAATGAAGGTTTTTTTACAGATCACCCAGCCGCCAATCGAACTATCCTGCGGCACAACGTCTAAGCGTGATTTGAACAACATTGGAGTAAAACAAAATGAACGAACAAGAGCGCGACGGCGTGCTGACCATTGCCATGCTGGCCGCATTTGCCGACGGCAATAATTCCGACCAGGAGCGTGCTGAGATCCGCCGTATTGCAGACGCACTCGGCGCTGAGAGTGGCGCCAACATGCCGCTGCTCTACCAAAACGTGTTGCTGGAAAAAGTTGGCGTGGCTGATGCTGCCGCGATGGTGACGAGTGGGGAAGGCCGGGCGCTCGCCTACGAATTTGCGGCTGGTGTTTGTAATGCCGATGGCGCGCTATCTCCGGCTGAGATCGCCTTTCTCGCCTCGTTGCAGACGGCTCTCCGCTTGGCAGAACCACAGGCGGGCGAGGTTTTAAGGCAGTCCGCAGCGATGGCAGCGGCTCCGCTGGTAACGAGTGAGTCGACTTCCACTTCCGTTGAACCGAAGTTTGCTTCGACCATGACCGAGGCCGAACTGGACAAGATGAGTCTTAACTACAGCATCCTGAATGGCGCACTCGAATTGCTGCCGCAAAGCCTTGCCTCAATGGCCATCATTCCACTGCAAATGAAAATGGTCTATCGTATTGGCAAGTCACACGGCTTCGACTTGGACAAAAGCCATATCAAGGATTTCTTAGGGACACTGGGTGTCGGCCTGACCTCGCAATATGTCGAACAGTTTGGCCGCCGCCTAGTTGGTGGCTTGCTCGGCAAGCTCGCCGGCGGCGTCGGTCGGATGGCAGGTAGCGCCGTCACCGGCTCGGCATTTTCTTTTGGCACTACATACGCGCTTGGCCAAGTCGCCAAACGCTACTACGCAAACGGACGGAGTCTTTCCGCTGATACGTTGAAGTCCTCTTTCTCTGGGATGTTGGGCGAGGCAAAACAACTGCAAACCCGCTACCTTCCGGAAATTCGTCAAAAGGCCTCCACCATCGACGTGACGCAGGTGATGAAAGAGGTTGCCGGTTGACGCCAGCCAGCCGCCGCCGTCGCCTGTCGGCGTGGCAACTGTGGGGATGACGGATAATCGCCGGACAGAATGTTCGGGAATATCACATGCACGTGAATAACAAGACCTATGACGTCCTAGTCATCGGTGGCGGCCACAACGGTTTGGTCTGCGCCGCCTATTTGGCGGCAAAGGGTAAGTCGGTGCGGGTATTGGAGCGTCGTTCGGTGGTTGGCGGTGCCGCGGTGACCGAAGAGTTCCATCCGGGCTTTCGCAACTCGACGGCGAGTTATACGGTCAGCCTGCTCAATCCGAAAATCATTCGTGATCTGCGTTTGTATGAGCGCGGCTTGAAAGTGATCGAGCGGCCATTCTCCAACTTCATGCCGCTCTCCGCACAACTGGGTGACTATTTGAAGGTCGGCGGTGGCCTCGCTGCTACACAAGCCGAAGTTGCCAAATTTTCGGCAAAAGATGCCGCAGCGCTGCCTAACTATTTTGCGATGCTTGATCGTGTGGCGGCGGTGTTAAAAGACTTGTTGTTAGAGACGCCGCCCAACGTCGGCGGAGGGATTAGTGACTTGTTGCAAGCATGGAAGGTCGGCAAAAAATTCAAGGCGCTGGATATGGCGGCACGCCGTGACGTTCTCGATCTCTTTATCAAAAGCGCTGGTGATGTTCTCGATCAATACTTCGAGTCGGCACCCATCAAGGCGTGTTTTGGCTTTGATAGTGTGGTCGGTAATTTTGCCTCGCCGTATACGCCGGGCTCAGCGTACGTGCTGTTACATCACGTGTTTGGCGAGGTCAACGGCAAGCCCGGTGTCTGGGGACACGCCGTCGGCGGAATGGGTGCCATCACGCAGGCAATGGCGGCGGAGTGTGTCGCCCGTGGCGTTGAAATTTCGCTCGATGCCGATGTTTCAGAAGTGATCGTCGAGCGCGGTTGCGTGGTGGGTATAAGACTGGCCTCCGGCGAAGTGCTTCGCGCGGCGAAGGTTGTCTCGAATTTGAATCCAAAGTTGCTGTTTGGCAAACTCATCGACCGCACGTGGTTGCCAACTGAGTTTTCGCAGCGCATTGAGTCATACAAGTGCGGGTCTGGCACGTTTAGGATAAATGTCGCCTTGTCGGAGTTGCCATCGTTCGCGTGTCTGCCAGCGGCTGGACCCCACTTGTCGTCGGGCATCATCATGGCACCGTCGTTGCAATACATGGAACAAGCGTTTTTTGACGCAAAGACATACGTTTGGTCGCGCGCGCCGATTGTTGAAATTTTGCTTCCTTCGACGGTTGATGATTCCCTGGCACCTCGCGGGCAGCACGTGGCGAGCCTCTTCTGCCAACACGTCGCACCGGAATTACCCGATGGCGGCAGTTGGGACGAACATCGCGAGACGGTTGCCGATTTGATGATCGATACCGTCACAAAATTTGCGCCGAATTTTCGTCAAAGTGTCATCGCCCGCCAAATACATTCGCCGCTAGATCTCGAACGCAAGTTTGGCTTGGTTGGGGGCGATATCTTTCATGGTGCCTTATCCCTCGACCAGCTGTTTTCCGCCCGCCCGGTACTTGGCTACGGCGACTATCGGACCCCGATTGCAGGTTTGTATCAGTGCGGATCGGGGACCCATCCGGGCGGTGGTGTGACAGGTGTTCCCGGCCATAATGCTGCGCAGGAAATGTTGCGGGATCGGTAGCTTCAGGACGGTATGCGCCGCAGCTACAGTACGGGGTTGGCAACCCCGCCCACTCCGCGGCGCATCTGCTATCAGACTAGCCTGAACACTTCATTGCGGGCGCGTTCGAAAGTGGGGGAGTAGGTGAACAGGCGAGCGATTTTTTGCCTGACCGACCACAGCGTAGCGGGCTATGCTTCGGCAGCAAGGCGGAACATTGCCGTCCAATCGCCCGCGAGCCAACCTGCAGCCCG
>JBEILF010000087.1:0-10384 GCA_040379385.1 Burkholderiales bacterium
GTGTCGTGGATACCAATGATTTCGATTTCTTCGCCGACTTTAACAATTCCGCGCTCGATACGGCCTGTGACCACTGTGCCACGACCCGAGATCGAGAACACGTCTTCAACGGGCATCAGGAACGCGCCGTCAATCGCGCGCTCAGGCGTGGGGATGTAGCTGTCCAGCGCATCGGCCAGCTTCAGGATCGCCTGCTCGCCCAGCGGACCCTTGTCGCCTTCCATCGCCAACTTCGCGCTGCCGTGCACGATCGGCGTGTCGTCGCCAGGGAAGTCGTACTTGCTCAGCAGCTCGCGCACTTCCATCTCGACGAGCTCCAGCAGCTCCTCATCATCGACCATGTCGCACTTGTTCATGAACACAATGATGTAGGGCACACCCACCTGCCTCGCCAGCAAAATGTGCTCGCGCGTCTGCGGCATCGGGCCATCGGCCGCCGACACCACCAAAATCGCCCCGTCCATCTGCGCCGCACCCGTGATCATGTTCTTCACATAGTCAGCGTGACCAGGACAGTCAACGTGCGCATAGTGGCGGTTGGCCGTCTCGTATTCCACGTGCGCCGTGTTAATCGTAATACCCCGCGCCTTCTCCTCCGGCGCCGCATCAATCTGGTCGTAGGCCTTCGCTTCACCACCAAACTTCTTCGACAACACCGTCGTGATCGCCGCCGTCAACGTCGTCTTGCCGTGATCCACGTGCCCAATCGTGCCAACGTTCACGTGTGGCTTGGTACGCTCAAACTTGCCTTTTGCCATTTCTCGTCCTCGTCAAAAGTATCTAATTCAAAAACTATTTCTTTGCGTTGATGATGGCTTCTGCAACGTTACGCGGGGCTTCCGAGTAGTGCTTGAATTCCATCGTGTAGGTCGCGCGACCTTGGGTTGCAGAGCGCAACGTCGTTGAGTAACCAAACATCTCTGACAGTGGCACTTCTGCCTTGATAATCTTTCCACCGCCGCCAGAAATATCTTCCATGCCCTGAACCATGCCGCGGCGCGACGACAAATCGCCCATCACGGTACCAGCATAATCTTCAGGTGTTTCAACCTCAACCGCCATCATCGGCTCCAACAACACAGGGCTAGCCTTGCGCATGCCTTCCTTGAAGCCCATGGAAGCAGCCATCTTAAACGCGTTCTCGTTAGAGTCAACATCGTGGTAGGAGCCAAAGTGCAGCGTCACCTTAACGTCAACAACCGGATAACCCGCCAATACGCCGTTGGGCAAAGTATCCAGCAAACCTTTTTCAACCGCCGGGATAAATTCACGCGGCACGACTCCACCCTTGATCGCGTCGACGAACTCAAATCCTTTGCCCGCCTCTTGCGGCTCGACCTTGAGCACGACGTGACCGTACTGACCACGACCGCCAGACTGCTTAACAAACTTGCCCTCAGCGTTTTCAACTGTGCTGCGGATAGTTTCGCGATAAGCCACCTGTGGCTTACCAACAGATGCCTCAACGCCGAACTCCCGCTTCATACGGTCAACGATGATTTCGAGGTGTAGTTCCCCCATTCCTGAGATGATCGTCTGACCAGACTCTTCGTCGGTGCGGACGCGGAACGAGGGGTCTTCGGCTGCGAGACGGCCCAGCGCAATACCCATTTTCTCTTGGTCTGCTTTGGTCTTCGGCTCCACTGCCTGTGAAATCACGGGCTCAGGGAAAACCATACGCTCAAGCGTGACAATCGAATCTGGATCACAAAGCGTCTCGCCCGTGGTGACGTCTTTCATGCCGATGCAAGCCGCAATGTCGCCGGCACGGATTTCGTCAATCTCAACCCGGTTGTTTGCGTGCATTTGCACGATACGACCAATACGTTCTTTCTTGCCACGTACCGGGTTGTAAACGGAATCGCCCTTCGACAGCACGCCCGAATACACGCGCACGAATGTCAACTGCCCGACGAAGGGATCAGTCATTAGCTTGAACGCAAGCGCCGAGAACTTTTCGGCGTCATCCGCCATGCGCGTGGTCGGCTGTTCATCATCATCGGTGCCTTTAACCGGCGGGATGTCCGTCGGTGCCGGCATAAACTCGATAACAGCGTCCAACATAGCCTGAACACCCTTGTTCTTGAATGCGGAACCGCACAACATCGGCACGATTTCGCTCTTGATCGTACGCTCGCGCAGGCCAACCTTAATTTCGTCTTCAGAAAGCTCGCCGCCCTCCAAGTACTTATTCATCAAGTCTTCATTCGCCTCAGCAGCGGACTCGACCATTTTGTTGCGCCACTCCTGGCAGGTCTCGACGAGATCAGCCGGGATTTCACCGTATTTAAACGAGACACCCTTGTCTTCTTCGCTCCAGATGATTGCCTTCATCTTAATCAAGTCAACGATACCCTTGAAGTTCTCTTCCGCACCAATCGGCACTTGCAGCGGAACCGGGTTCGCTTTGAGGCGAGCCTTCATCTGGTCGTAGACCTTGAAGAAATTTGCACCGGTCCGATCCATCTTGTTGACGAACGCAAGACGAGGCACCTTGTACTTATTTGCTTGGCGCCAAACAGTCTCTGACTGCGGCTGCACACCGCCCACCGCACAATAAACCATACATGCGCCATCCAAGACGCGCATGGAACGCTCAACCTCAATGGTGAAATCGACGTGTCCTGGGGTGTCGATAATGTTGATACGGTGCTCTGGGAAGTTACCACCCATCCCCTTCCAGAAGCAGGTTGTTGCGGCAGACGTGATCGTGATACCGCGCTCCTGCTCTTGCTCCATCCAGTCCATGGTTGCCGCGCCGTCATGGACTTCGCCGATCTTGTGGTTAACGCCCGTGTAGAACAGGATACGTTCGGTGGTCGTTGTCTTGCCTGCGTCGATGTGCGCAGAAATACCGATGTTGCGATAGCGTTCAATAGGGGTTTTACGTGCCATGGAGAACTTTCAATACGCTTTCAATTCGCTCAAACGCGACTCTTACAACCCACCCACAATGGATGGTAGAACAATCGGCTTCGGCTGTAACTGTGCGACGAGGGATTAATGCAAGGCGGTTCGTCAAAGACAGTACAATTAGTACCGCAAGACGACCCAACGCAGCAGAAAGCCCACGCTGTAGCCGAAGGCGGAAAAACTAGAAACGGTAGTGGGCAAACGCCTTGTTGGCCTCAGCCATACGATGCACTTCTTCGCGCTTCTTTATCGCCGATCCGCGGCCTTCGGAAGCATCGATCAACTCACCCGCCAAGCGGGCACCCATCGACTTTTCACCGCGCTTGCGGGCAGCTTCACGAATCCAACGCATGGACAACGCGAGGCGACGCACGGGGCGAACTTCTACTGGAACCTGATAGTTTGCTCCGCCAACACGGCGCGATTTGACTTCAACCATCGGTTTAACAGCGTTGATCGCCGTGTTGAAAACCTCGATAGGATCTTTGCCAGACTTTTTCTGGATTTGGTCCAAGGCACCGTAGATGATTCGCTCTGCAACTGACTTCTTGCCGGCGGTCATGAGGACGTTGACGAACTTTGAAAGTTCAACGTTCTTGAATTTCGGATCTGGCAGGATCTCTCGTTTGGGGACTTCACGACGACGAGGCATGATTGTTTCCTCTTACTGAATGCAAAAAAATGAAAGGGGCACTTACTTCGCGCCGCCAGCCTTAGGCTGTTTTGCGCCGTACTTGGAACGGGACTGTTTGCGATCTTTGACGCCCGCCGTATCAAGAGAGCCGCGCACCATGTGGTAGCGAACGCCAGGCAAATCCTTCACACGACCGCCACGGATGAGCACAACTGAGTGCTCTTGGAGGTTGTGGCCTTCGCCACCGATGTATGAAATGACTTCGTAGCCATTGACGAGACGCACTTTGGCGACTTTACGGAGCGCCGAGTTAGGTTTCTTTGGCGTCGTGGTGTAGACGCGGGTGCAGACGCCACGTTTTTGCGGGCTGTTTTGCAGCGCCGGCGACTTGCTCTTGACGGTAACTTTGGTACGCGGCTTGCGCAGCAACTGATTGATGGTTGGCATAGGTATATCCGTTCTATTTCACGCAGCGAAGGCCACGCGATTAGTGACTGGGTCAATGGCTAAATTGTTTCCTGCTCGAAACTTGGCTCGATGTGCAAGATACACACGTCGATGAGAAGCTCCGGGTTCGAATACAGGGATGTCAGAATAACGCTATACGGCGAAAGACCGCAGCACGTTCATTTAAGACAGCCCAAGATTATCTGACAATAAATACCCCGCTGTCAATGAGCAGCGGGGTATTTGCCGTCAGTTTGTTTCAGCTTACAAGCTAAGCTGCTTGGTCTTCTGGCGCTTTGTCCTCGGCATCATCCAGCACGAAGCCGTACGAGGCTGAAGAAGAACTCGCGCGCGGACCAACCCGTTTACGGTTGCGGTGATAGGCCAAGCCGGTACCTGCCGGGATCAGGCGTCCGACGATCACGTTCTCCTTGAGACCGCGCAGGTCGTCCTTCTTGCCCATGATGGCAGCTTCGGTCAGGACGCGCGTGGTCTCCTGGAAGGACGCTGCCGAGATGAACGAATCGGTCGAGAGTGACGCCTTGGTGATACCCAGCAAGTTGTAGTTGTAGGTCGCCGGCTTCTTGCCTTCCTTCGTAACCTTGTCGTTCTCGTCCAGAACTTCCGCGCGCTCCAGTTGCTCGCCTGTAATGAACCGGGTTTCGCCTGGATCCACGATCGAGACGCGTCGCAGCATCTGACGAACAATCACTTCGATGTGTTTATCGTTGATCTTCACCCCCTGCAGACGATAAACGTCCTGAACTTCGTCGGTGATGTAGCGGGCCAGCGCCTCCATGCCCTGCAAGCGCAGGATATCGTGCGGATCAGCTGGACCGTCGACGATGGATTCGCCCTTGTTCACGACTTGGCCATCGTGTGCCGTGACATGCTTATCCTTCGGAATCAAGTACTCGTGAGGCATTCCATCGAAGTCCGTAATCACTAACCTCTGCTTACCCTTCGTATCCTTACCGAACGAAACGGTACCGGTGACTTCGGCCAACACACCGGCATCCTTCGGTGAACGAGCTTCAAACAGCTCGGCCACGCGTGGCAGACCACCGGTAATATCGCGGGTCTTCGACGATTCTTGCGGAATCCGCGCCATGACTTCGCCGACGCCAACCTGCTGGCCGTTCTTAACCGTAATGATGGAGCCGATTTGGAAGGTATAGGCGACTGGAGCATCGGAGTTCGCCTGCTTGATCTCCTTGCCAGCCGCGTCCACCAGCTTAACCGCCGGACGTAGACCCTTGGTCGCAGCTGAGCCACGACGCTTCGGATCGATCACGACAAGGCTGGAAAGACCAGTGGTCTCGTCGATTTGCTTGGCAACCGTCACGCCTTCTTCCACGTTTTCGAAACGCACCTCACCGGCGTATTCCGTGATGATCGGACGCGTGTGCGGATCCCAAGTTGCCAGCGCAAGGCCGGCCTTGATCTTATCGCCGTCCTTCACCGCCATGACTGCTCCATATGGCACTTTGTGGCGTTCGCGCTCTCGCCCGGCGTCGTCGGCGATGATAACTTCGCCGCTTCGTGAGATAACAATCACTTCCTTACGGGCATTCATCACGTGTCGCACGCTCGGCATGAATTTCAACACACCGGCCGATTTCGCCTCGATGCTGCTCGACGCGGCAGTGCGCGATGCCGCACCACCGATGTGGAAGGTGCGCATGGTCAACTGCGTGCCCGGCTCGCCGATCGACTGGGCGGCGATGACGCCCACTGCTTCACCGACGTTGACCATCGAGCCACGGCCCAAGTCACGGCCATAACACTTGGCACACAGGCCGTATCGGGTATCACAGGTCAATGGCGTGCGAACTTTGACTTCGTCGATGCCAGCCGCATCAATTGCGTCCATCGCATCTTCGTCCATCATCGTGCCAGATACCACTATCACCTTACCGGTTTCTGGATGAATAACGTCCCCCTGTGCAACTCGTCCGAGGATACGTTCGCGCAGCGCCTCCACGACTTCGCCTCCCTCAACCAGCGCCTTGACAGCCAAACCATTTTCGGTCTTGCAGTCGTCTTCAATCACCACCAAATCTTGGGTAACGTCGACTAGGCGGCGCGTTAGGTAGCCTGAGTTGGCAGTCTTCAAGGCGGTGTCGGCAAGACCCTTGCGTGCACCGTGCGTTGAAATAAAGTACTGCAGCACGTTCAAGCCCTCGCGGAAGTTTGCCGTAATCGGTGTCTCAATAATCGAGCCATCCGGCTTCGCCATCAGGCCGCGCATACCTGCCAGCTGACGGATCTGTGCGACCGAGCCACGCGCGCCGGAGTCAGCCATCATGTAAATCGCGTTGAACGACTCTTGCGTGGTTTGTTTTCCATCGAGCGTGGTGACAGGCTCAGACCCGAGCTGCTCCATCATGGCTTTGGCGACTTGATCGCCCGCACGGCCCCAAATATCCACCACTTTGTTATAGCGCTCACCTTGCGTAACAAGACCCGAAGTGTATTGTGCCTCGATCTCCTTAACCTCTTGTTCAGCCGTGGAGATGATCTGTTTCTTTTGTGGCGGCACCAACATATCGTCAATCGAGATCGATAGCCCGGCTTTAGTAGCGTACGTGAACCCGGTGTACATCAACTGGTCCGTAAAGATCACGGTCTCGCGAATGCCACAACGACGGAATGCGGCATTAATGAGTTTCGAAATTTCTTTCTTCTTTAACGCTTTGTTGATGTGCGGGAACGGCAGTCCTGGTGGGAGGATTTCTGAGAGGATTGCGCGACCAACCGTGGTCTCGTAACGCTTAACACGGGCAAAAACTTCTCCCTTTTCATCCTTATCGGTCTCGGAGATACGAACCAAGACTTTGGCGTTTAGTGACACTTCGCCGGTCTCGTAAGCACGCTGCGCTTCCGTGACGTTGATAAACATCGAGCCTTCGCCCTTTGCAGCAACACGCTCGCGGGTCATGTAATACAGGCCTAGAACGATGTCTTGCGACGGCACAATTGAAGGTTCACCGGACGCCGGGAACAACACGTTGTTGGACGCCAGCATCAGCGTACGCGCTTCCATCTGCGCTTCGAGCGAGATCGGCACGTGAACAGCCATTTGGTCGCCGTCAAAGTCTGCGTTGAACGCCGCACAAACCAGTGGATGCAGCTGAATTGCCTTGCCTTCAATCAGCACCGGCTCAAAGGCTTGGATACCGAGGCGATGCAACGTCGGCGCACGGTTCAACATCACTGGATGTTCGCGGATAACGTCTTCCAAGATATCCCAAACAATCGGCTCCTCAGCCTCGACCATGCGCTTGGCCGCCTTGATGGTGGTCGCCATGCCAAGAACTTCCAACTTGTGGAAAATAAACGGCTTGAACAACTCGAGCGCCATTTTCTTCGGCAAACCGCACTGGTGCAGTTTCAGCGTCGGGCCGACAACAATTACCGAGCGACCCGAGTAATCCACGCGCTTACCGAGCAGGTTCTGACGGAAGCGACCGGATTTACCTTTGATCATATCGGCAAGCGACTTAAGCGCGCGCTTGTTGGCACCTGTCATCGCCTTACCGCGACGACCGTTGTCGAGCAACGAATCCACGGACTCCTGGAGCATGCGCTTTTCGTTGCGGACGATGATCTCCGGGGCCTTCAACTCCAACAAACGCTTCAGGCGATTATTGCGGTTGATCACCCGGCGATAGAGGTCGTTCAGGTCAGAGGTGGCAAAACGACCACCGTCCAGTGGAACTAGGGGGCGCAGGTCCGGCGGGAGCACCGGCAGGACTTCTAGTACCATCCAATCGGGCTTGATACCCGACTTGGTAAATGCCTCGAGTACTTTGGTGCGCTTGGCAATTTTCTTGATCTTCGCTTCAGACCCGGTGTTACCCATGTCCTTGCGCAGCTGCTCGAGCTCACTCGGCAAGTCAAGCTTGCGCAACAGTTCGCGAATTCCCTCGGCACCCATCAGCGCGGTAAAGTCGTCGCCATACTCTTCTACTTTCGACAGATAGTCGTCTTCCGTAAGTAGTTGGCATTTGTTGAGCGGCGTCATGCCGCCGTCGACTACCACGTAAGCCTCGAAGTACAAAACTCGTTCGATGTCGCGAAGCGTCATGTCTAGCACCATGCCCAAACGCGAAGGCAGGGACTTCAAGAACCAGATATGCGCCGTTGGGCTCGCCAGCTCAATGTGCCCCATGCGCTCGCGGCGCACTTTGGAAAGAGTGACTTCAACACCGCACTTCTCACAAATGACGCCACGGTGTTTGAGTCGCTTGTACTTACCGCACAAACATTCGTAATCTTTGATCGGGCCAAAAATCTTGGCACAGAACAGACCGTCACGCTCGGGTTTGAACGTACGGTAGTTGATCGTCTCGGGCTTCTTAACTTCACCATACGACCACGAGCGGATCTTTTCTGGCGAGGCCAGTCCGATCTTGATGGCATCGAACTCTTCCTCCTGCGTGACTTGCTTAAATAGGTCTAGTAACGCTTTCATATGTTCTCCAAATTCAGTTCGTCACGCGGATTAATAACGCTCGAGATCGATATCGATCGCGAGCGAGCGGATTTCCTTTACCAACACGTTGAACGACTCAGGCATACCTGCTTCGATCTTGTGCTCGCCTTTGACGATCGACTCGTATACCTTGGTTCGACCATTGGTGTCGTCAGACTTCACCGTGAGCATTTCCTGCAAGGTATAAGACGCGCCGTAAGCTTCCAGCGCCCAGACTTCCATCTCGCCGAAGCGCTGACCACCAAACTGCGCCTTGCCGCCAAGCGGTTGTTGGGTTACCAGCGAGTACGGCCCGGTTGAACGTGCGTGCATCTTGTCATCTACCAAATGGTGCAGCTTCAGGATGTGCATATAACCAACGGTGACTGGGCGCTCGAAGGCTTCGCCTGTCCGGCCATCGTGAAGCGTCACCTGCGTCTTGGTCGGCGTGAGCCCCAAACGCTTGGTTGTCTCGTCGTCGTAAGCGAGATCGAGCATCGAACGGATTTCCGTTTCTGCCGCACCATCGAACACCGGGGTCGCGAATGGCACGCCCTTAGTCAGGTTGTTGGCCATCTCCATAACCTCTGCCGATGTCAGCTCGTCAAGATTTTCTTTCTTGCCACTGGTGTTATAGACTTTATCGAGAAACTTGCGCATCTTCGGTTCGTCCTCGCCAGCCTTAAGCATCGCACCGATCTTATGGCCTAGGCCCTTCGCGGCCCAACCGAGGTGCGTTTCAAGAATCTGCCCGACGTTCATACGTGAAGGAACACCTAGCGGGTTCAGCACGATATCCATCGGTGTGCCGTCCGCCATAAACGGCATGTCTTCGATCGGCACAATCTTGGAGATAACCCCCTTGTTACCGTGGCGTCCGGCCATCTTGTCGCCCGGTTGTAAGCGGCGCTTAACCGCAACGTAGACCTTGACCATCTTCTGCACACCGGGTGGCAATTCGTCACCTTGCGTGAGCTTGCGCTTTTTCTCTTCAAACGCCTTATCGAACTCTTTGCGCGTCAGTTCGAGCGCTTCCTTCAAGGCTTCGAGTTGGCGCGCATCGTCATCCTCGGTCAAACGAATATCAAACCAGTCGTGGCGGGGCAAATCCGCGAGGTAGGCTTTGGCGAGCTTGTCACCCTTCGCCAATTTCTTCGGGCCACCTTTGGCGACCTTGCCAACGAGCATCTTTTCGATACGCTGGAAGGCGTCATCCTCAACGATGCGTAACTGATCTGCCAAGTCTTTCTTGTAATCCTTTAACTGGTCATCGATGATTTGTTGCGCACGTTTGTCGCGAACGATACCTTCGCGCGTGAAAACCTGCACATCGATAACCGTGCCGGAAATGCCGGACTGCACACGCAGCGAAGTATCCTTGACGTCAGAGGCTTTTTCGCCGAAG
Source organism: Burkholderiales bacterium (assembly GCA_040379385.1). GTDB lineage: Bacteria > Pseudomonadota > Gammaproteobacteria > Burkholderiales > Usitatibacteraceae > UKL13-2. The sequence goes on from JBEILF010000087.1 coordinate 9,877, forward strand.
ATCGCGCGCAGTAGCTTCTCCTCAGGTGTCAGCTGTGTTTCACCTTTTGGTGTTACCTTGCCAACTAGTACGTCGCCGGCCTCCACTTCTGCGCCGATGTAGACGATACCCGACTCATCGAGTCGACCCAACATGCGCTCAGACAGGTTCGAGATATCACGCGTGATTTCTTCCGGCCCCAACTTGGTGTCACGCGCCACAACCGACAACTCTTCGATATGAATCGAGGTGTAACGATCTTCGGCAACAATCGCTTCCGAAATCAAGATCGAATCTTCGAAGTTGTAGCCGTTCCACGGCATAAACGCGACCAACAGGTTTTGTCCCAGCGCCAGCTCACCCATATCAGTGGACGCGCCGTCGGCAATAACATCTCGCTTGGCGATGATGTCGCCAACCTTCACCAGCGGGCGCTGGTTGATGTTGGTATTTTGGTTGGAGCGCACGTATTTGGTGAGGTTATAAATATCCACGCCAGCCTCGCCGGCAACCGTTTCGTTGTCGTTCA
>JBEILF010000088.1:0-10232 GCA_040379385.1 Burkholderiales bacterium
AATCGAAAAAAATTCTCGACCAAGTTCGCGAGCGAATTCGTTATCTCCACTTCAGCATCCGAACTGAACAAGCGTATCTATACTGGATACGTTTCTTCATTCTGAAACACTAGTGGTCAGAGTGACATTGTTTTTCATCGAATTCATCGAGTCAATGTACGAAATCAGAAGGCGCTCGCAAACTGCGGCTATTGGCCGGAACCGTCATCATCAATCCACCAGCAAATACGCAAGGTGCGCCTTAGCAGCCACCTCTGAAATTCACTTTTACACCTATCCATGCCTCTCGAGCGATTCCACACTAAATTCCAGATGCCCGTTTTCTTGAGGCTTAGTCCGCTTAAAGCAGATGAGCAACGCCCGCGCGCTCTTCCTCAAGCTCCTTCAGCGTGGCGTCCATTTTGCTGCGAGAGAAATCATCTATTGCCAAGCCGGTGACACGCGTGTATTTGCCATCCGCACAGGTTACCGGCACACCGTACATTACCCCATCGGGAATGCCATAACTGCCATCCGACGCAATCCCCATCGTTACCCATTTGCCGTTGGTGCCGAGCACCCAATCACGGACATGGTCAATCGCGGCATTCGCAGCGGAAGCGGCTGAGGACAAACCGCGCGCTTCAATAATCGCCGCGCCGCGCTTGCCGACGGTCGGAATAAATGTCGCCTTGTACCATTCTTCATCGGCGACGACCTGCGGTGCCGACACGCCATCGATGGTGGCAAAACGATAGTCGGGATACATGGTCGGGGAATGGTTACCCCAGACGATCATTTTTTCAATCGAATCAACCGGCTTGCCCGTCTTGGTGGCCAACTGTGACAACGCACGGTTGTGGTCCAGCCGCAACATCGCGGTGAAGTTCTCACGCGGCAGATTTGGCGCAGACTTCATTGCGATATAGGCATTGGTGTTTGCCGGGTTACCCACAACCAATACTTTGACGTTGCGTGAGGCGACAGCGTCGAGTGCGCGGCCTTGCACGGTGAAAATTGCGCCGTTGGCTTCGAGCAAATCTTTGCGTTCCATACCGGGGCCGCGCGGACGCGCACCCACCAGCAAAGCAACATCGACGTCTTTAAAAGCGGTCATCGCCTCCGAATGCGCACTCATTCCGGCAAGAAGCGGGAACGCGCAATCGTCCAGCTCCATCATCACGCCCTTCAACGCCTTCTGTGCCTTTTCGTCGGCAATCTCAAGCAGTTGCAATACGACCGGCTGATCTTTGCCCAACATCTCGCCCGAAGCGATGCGAAACAACAACGAATATCCGATTTGACCGGCGGCACCAGTGACGGCGACGCGCATGGGCTTCTTCATTTGGAACTCCTGAGGCGTGGTAATGTGATAGAGGGGAGAAACTGAGGTTGAAGAACTGACGATGAGCCAGCAGCCAAGACGACCATCGCTCGGGCTGTAGCGCTGAACACAAGCCTCAGATTATACAAAAGCCTTAGCCGAGAAGGCGAAGGAAACGTTCGCCGAGGGACTTGACACACTCACAGGTTATAATGCGCGACGACTCACGGAGCAAGCCTTTGAGGAGAGGTGGCAGAGTGGTCGAATGCACCGGACTCGAAATCCGGCATACCGGTCTCCGGTATCGTGGGTTCGAATCCCACCCTCTCCGCCACCCAAGAAGCCGAGTTTCATGCAGAAGATGGCATTTTTTTCCCTTCTACAGCTAGACCGACGCCGAGCCTTCATTGCCGGACATGCGATCAAAGAAAGTGCGTAGAATTTGCGCCGAGCCCTCGTAGCTCAGTGGATAGAGCTACCCCCTCCTAAGGGGTAGGTCGCACGTTCGATTCGTGTCGAGGGCGCCAGCTTCCTTGCAACTGTCTGTTCGACGCTAACAATCGGGGTTTGTGGTGCAGACGAGCGGAGCCACTTCTGGTCCATCATCAGTCCCGCCAAAATGGGCTCTGGCAGGTATCAGCAACAGGTGCACCTGGTCGGTCATCAGCACGTAGGCGTGAATGGCACCGCCGAATTTGTCAGAAAACTCGTTGAGGTAGTGCAGGTAGAGTTGGTAGTCTTCCTCGGCATGGAAGCACACAGCGCGATTGTTGCGGCGTTGGATAATGTGCCAGTGGATGCTAGGGAGAGCCAGTTGCGCACGGCGGGGCATGGGGCGTTCCTAAGGCTTGAGAGACGCCGGGACAGAAAAAAATAATCGTGGTGCCCAATTGTGCAATTGTGCCCTTCGCCAGCAATGACCTTGGGGCCGTAGCCGTATACACTGCCAAAGTATCAATTTCTTCGACGTAAAAACTCACTCGGTTTCAATCACTTGCCCTCCCAACACTCAACCGCCATCGAAGTTCGTCTCCATCAACTCAAGCAAGAGCACCGTGACCTGGATCTTGCGATTGAAGCGCTGCTAGGTACGCAGCTACACGATGAATTGAGCGTAAAGCGCATGAAAAAACGCAAACTTATGCTGAAGGATCAAATTGCGTTTTTGCAAGCACAGTTGTATCCGGACATACCAGCTTGACGCAGAATATCGGTGCAGGCCGTGCCGTTGTTTGATCTCTTGGGATCCATGACCAACAGCGGGTACAAGTCACTAGGTACAAGGGCTTTTCCACGCCGAGAAATACGAATCGGTGGATAATGTTGATCCTAACGCAAAGCGGAGTTGTGTTTCATGAAGAAGGGTGTTTGGTTTGTGCTCGCATTGTCGGTAGTGGTGGGCATTGCGGCAGGGGCTTTCTGGTTGGGCGGGCGGTCACAGTTTTCAAATACGGCCGGCTCGCAGGCGGGTTCAGCGCAATCCGCAGTAGCGCCGAAAGCACCAGCCATTGCCGCCCCGCCAATTCCGGTGGATGCATCGCGGGTGAAGCCTACCGCATTGGCGAAGGTAATCACGACGGTAGGCTCGTTACGCTCTGACGAAACGGTAATCGTTCGTCCAGAGGTGTCGGGGCGGATCGCCGAAATTGGGTTCCGCGAGGGCCAGCAAGTTGCCAAGGGCACGACGCTGATTCGTCTAGACCAATCGATCCAGCGCGCCGAAATGCAACAGGCTGAGGCAAATCTCGCATTGGCCAAAAGTCGCATCGAACGTTCGCGCGATTTACACAGCAAGGGATTCATCTCCAGTCAAGCCAAGGACGAGGCAGAGAGCAGCTACAAAGTGGCGCAAGCAGCGTTTGAACTCGCGGCTGCACGCCTGACCAAACTTGAAATCAAGGCGCCGTTCTCCGGCTTTGTCGGACTGAGAATGGTCAGCGTTGGCGACTATGTCCGCGAGGGGCAAGACATGGTCAATCTCGAGGCCATTGGAGTTCTGAAGGTGGACTTCCGCATTCCCGAGGTCTTCCTCAAGGAAGTAAAAGTGGGACAGGCGCTTAAGGTAACGCTGGATGCGATTCCGAACCAAACATTTGATGCGTTGGTCCTCGCGATCAATCCTCTGCTCGACGCTAACGGTCGTGCGCTCGTCGTACGCGCTGGCCTAAAGAACGTCGGTACCCGGCTCAGGCCCGGCATGTTTGCGCGCGTGAGTCTTGCCAGCAGTGAACAACAAACTAGTCTGACGGTTCCAGAACAGTCGCTCATCCCGGTCGGTGATGATGTATTTGTTTTCAAGATAGTCGACAACAGGGCGCTACGTACAAAGGTTGAGGTCGGCCAGCGCCAGACAGGTATCGCCGAGATTACCCGCGGCCTGCGCGATGGCGATGTCGTTGTTACCGCCGGTCAGCCCAAGCTGCGCGATGGCGCCAGCGTGAAACTTGCTACAGTTGACGGGGCTTCGGCAGGACCTGCAGCGCCCACAGCGCCCTCCCCAAGTCCCATTGAAGTGCCCCCTGCCGCATCGGGCGCTAAAAAGTCCTAACGAGGCAATCACACGATGGTCCTGTCCGACGTTTGTATCAAGCGCCCCGTATTCGCCGCAGTATTGTCACTCGCCATTCTGTTGGTGGGGATGATCTCGTATTCACGCCTCGCCGTGCGTGAGTTACCGAAAATCGATCAACCCATTGTGACGGTAACCACCACCTACCGCGGCGCGTCTGCAGACGTGATGGAGAGTCAGGTTACCAAACCGCTGGAGGATTCTTTGTCTGGGATCGAAGGCGTCGATATTCTGACGTCTAGCTCACGCGCGGAGCAGAGCGACATTACGATAACTTTCAAGCTGTCGCGCGATCCCGATTCGGCTGCCGCTGACGTACGTGACAAGGTATCGCGAGTGCGTGGGCGGTTGCCGCAGCTAATTGATGAGCCGGTGTTGGCAAAGACCGACGCAGATGCTTTTCCCATCTTGTTCATTGCTTTCTCCAGTGATCGGCATACACAGATGGAGCAATCGGACTACGCAAATTTGTACATTCGGCCAAGACTCGGCACCCTGCCGGGAGCAGCAGACGTACGCATCAACGGCGAGCGCAAATCTTCCATGCGCATCTGGCTGGATCGCGGCAAGCTCGCTGCCTACAAAATCACCACAGGCGATGTCGAAGATGCCATCCGCAGACAAAACGTTGAGATTCCAGCGGGGCGCATCGAAAGCGCAAAACGTGAATTTAACGTGCTTTCACAAACCGATCTGGCGACGCCAGAGCAATTCGGTGCAATCATCGTCAAGGACGCAGGCGGTTACCAAGTCCGCGTGCGCGATGTCGCCAAAGTGGAAGTCGCGCCGGCTAATGAACGTGTCATCACGCGCTTTCGCGGGATGCCAGCGATTTCGCTGGGTGTGATTCGTCAATCGACGGCCAACACACTAGATCTCGCCGTTGCGGTCCGTCGCGAAGTTGCAGAAATCAATAAAACCCTGCCGCCGGGAATGAAGCTATCCATGTCCTATGATTCAGCGGTGTTCATTGAAGAATCGACCAAGAACGTGTTCCGGACAATCATCGAAGCGATGGTGCTGGTTGCACTGGTGATTTTTATCTTTCTACGCAACCTGCGGGCGACCTTGATTCCGCTGGTGACCATTCCGATTTCGCTTATCGGCACTTTCACACTTCTGTACGCGGCGGGATTTTCGATCAACGTACTAACGCTACTGGCGATGGTGCTCGCCATTGGATTGGTGGTTGACGACGCAATTGTTGTTTTGGAAAACATCTACCGCAATATCGAAAAGGGTATGGAACCGGTCCAGGCAGCCTTGCTGGGCTCCAAGGAAATTGGCTTTGCCATTATCGCGATGACGCTGACCCTGGCCGCAGTGTTTATCCCTCTCGCCTTTGGCCAGACCCGCACCGACCGACTGTTCATTGAGTTCGCGCTCGCCCTGGCCGGTGCCGTAATCGTGTCTGGATTCGTCGCGCTGACGTTATCGCCGATGATGTGTTCAAAGTTACTACGCCATGAGCCCAAACACGGCAAGGTCTACAATACCATTGAGGCTTTTTTTGAATGGCAGACGGTGGCCTATAAACGTCTATTGGCAGCCTCACTTGACAGGCGATGGATCGGCGTAGTGATTTGGGCTGTTTTCGCTGGCGTCTCCGCCCCGCTATTTCTAAATCTGAAGTCTGAACTCGCACCACTCGAGGATCGTGGAGTGATCTTTGGACCGTTCTCCGCTCCAGAAGGGTCGACAATTGACTACACCGCTCAATATTCGCGGCAAATGGAAGCTGTGTATGCCGGCGTAACGGATGCGACGCGCTATTTTGTCAATAGCGGCAATCCATCGCCCGACGCAGGCTTTTCGATTCTGATCCTGAAGCCGTGGGCGGAACGTACCAAAAGTTCTGCCGAAATCGCCAATGAAATTCGTCCAAAATTTAGGGCGATTCCAGGCATCAATGCCTTTCCGGTGACCCCGCCTTCACTCGGCGGAGGCCGAGACAAACCGGTTCAGTTTGTGGTCATGACCCAAGCGCCCTACCCTGAGTTAGCGTTAATGGTTGCGCGCCTGCAAGACGAAGTACGAAAAAGCCCCGTATTGCTAAACGTCGACTCTGACCTTCGGTTGAGCCAGCCGGAGTTGCGGGTAAATGTGAATCGCGAGAAGCTCGGCGACTTAGGCATCCCGGTTGATACGGTTGGCCGTACCTTGGAGACGATGTTGGGTGGTCGCGTTGTCACTCGATTCAAGCAGGACGGTGAGCAATATGATGTGATTGTTCAAGTCACGCCGGATGATCGCAATACGCCAACCGACATCTCCGATATTTTTGTTCGCTCGCGCAGCGGTGACATGGTGCCTTTATCCAACGTAACAACCCTACGCGAGGGTGTTAGCCCGCGCAACTTGAACCACTTCAATCGTCTTCGTTCGGCAACAGTGAACGCTGAAATCGCCCCGGGGTACAGCCTGAAAGAAGCGTTAGACGTGATGGACGCAGCCGCCACCAAGGTGTTGCCCCAAGTGCAAACGGATGTATTGGGGCAGTCGCGTGAATTCAAGGAAGGGGCGGCGACGCTTCTTGTCAGTTTCGCCCTTGCGCTCTGTTTTATCTACTTGGTGCTCGCCGCGCAGTTTGAAAGTTTCGTTGACCCGTTCGTCATCTTATTGACTGTGCCGCTGTCTATCACCGGCGCGTTGATGGCACTATGGCTGACCAACAACTCACTCAATGTGTTTTCAAAGATTGGCCTCATCACGCTGGTAGGGCTGATCACGAAACACGGTATTTTGATTGTCGAATTCGCCAACCAGTTGCAGGAGCAAGGCAAAAGTGTACGCGAGGCGGTGATCGAAGCCGCCGTGCTCCGTTTGCGACCGATCTTGATGACAACCGGTGCCACCGTATTGGGAGCGCTGCCGCTCGCGATTGCCTCTGGCGCAGGCGCAGAGTCGCGCCAACAAATCGGCTGGGTGATCGTCGGTGGAATGACCCTCGGCACCCTGTTGACACTGTTCGTGGTGCCGACTTTCTACACCGTCTTCGCACGTGGCCATCAACGCAGAGGGCATCCAAGTATCGCCGATCAAGCAAAACAAGACGGCCTAAAGCCCACCTCGCCGGTCGGCCAACAAGGCGATTAGCGTTTAGTCGCCTTGTGTTTGTGTAAATGCCGCCTCTCCCGGCCGCGATTTCGACGAGGATAACGTATCCCCGCCCGCCAGCAGCAAGTCGCTGGGCATGGGCGCGTCGTCCACCGCCACTACTGGAATCTCCACCAGTACGCTGCCGTTGTCGCTCGGACCGCTAGCAGAAGGGTGACGGTCGATGCGCGTTCGCGGACTGACACGGGGTGGACGATCAAGATAACGCACTAACTGGTGTAAGGCCTTGCGGTATACGTCCCGTTTGAACTCAATCACCGAGTCCAAAGGAACCCAGTAGTCGTGCCAGCGCCAGGCATCAAACTCGGGATGTTCTGAAGCACGCAGGCGAATATCGTTGTCGCGCCCCGTCAAACGAAGCAAGTACCAAATCTGCTTCTGCCCTTTGTAGGTTCCGCGCCATTCGCGCTTCACCCAATGGCTGGGCACGTTGTAGTGCAGCCAGCTTTTGGTCCGACCCAAAATTCTGACGTGCTCGCGCCTCAGTCCTGTCTCTTCTTCAAGCTCACGGTACATCGCGTCTTCAGGTGCTTCGCCATGTTTGATACCGCCTTGCGGAAATTGCCAGGAATGTTCGCGGATTCGCTTGCCCCAAAAGACCTCATTCTTCGCGTTACAAAGAATGATGGCGACATTTGGGCGATAACCATCTTTGTCAATCATGGCTCAAGCCCCTCTAAAGCTAAGTTACGACGATTGTTTCACAATTTACTTTAATTGAATAGCAGAACTCGGCACCGCTGCTTCCCCAACGTGTAAAATGACCTGCAATACGACACTAACCCATTGAAAAGTAAAGATAATGCGCGCCTCAACGTTTTTCATTTCCACCCTCAAAGAAGCCCCCGCTGATGCCGATGTCATCAGTCAAAAACTGATGTTGCGCGCCGGCATGATCAAAAAACTGGCGGCAGGCATCTACAACTACATGCCGATGGGACTGCGTGTGATCAAGAAGGTCGAACGGGTGGTGCGCGAAGAAATGGAGCGCGCCGGTGCCATCGAGCTGCTGACACCGTTTGTCCAACCCGCTGAGTTGTGGATGGAATCGGGACGCTGGGACAAGATGGGGCCGGAAATGCTGCGTATCAAAGACCGGCACGAGCGCGACTTCATCCTGCAGCCAACCTCGGAAGAAGTACTCGCTGACATCTTCCGTCAGGACATCCGCAGCTACCGGCAGCTACCGATCAATTTCTACCAAATTCAGACCAAATTTCGGGACGAACGCCGTCCGCGCTTTGGCGTCATGCGTGGCCGCGAATTCACCATGAAAGACGCCTATTCGTTTGACCGCGACGCAGAGGGTGCGCGCAAGAGTTATGACGCTATGTACGATGCTTACGTGCGCGTTTTCAATCGCCTTGGTTTGACCTTTCGGCCAGTCGAAGCCGATACCGGCAACATCGGCGGCGAACGTTCACACGAATTCCAAGTGATCGCTGACACCGGCGAGGATGCGCTGGTGTACTGCCCGACCTCCGACTACGCCGCAAACATGGAGAAGGCGGAGTGTGTTGCGCTCAATGTCACACGCGCAGAACCAACCCAGCCGATGGTAAAAACGCCGACACCGGGCAAAACCAAGTGTGAAGACGTTGCCACACTGCTCAATATTCCACTGGCTGACACCGTCAAGTCAATTGTGCTTGCGACCGAGAAACGCGATGAAAAAGGCAATGTGGTTGCCACCACAATCTGGCTGCTGCTGATTCGTGGCGACCACGAGCTAAACGAAGTCAAGGCCAACAAAATCAACGGCCTAAACGCGGGATTTCGTTTTGCCAGCGAAGCGGAGATTGAATCGAGCTTCGGTTGCAAGCCCGGCTACCTTGGCCCGGTTGGCTTGTCTGGCGTCATCGTGGTTGCCGATCGTAGCGTCGCGAACATGAGCGATTTTGTGACTGGTGCGAATACAGTCGACTTTCATTTCACCGGTGTCAACTGGGGACGCGATCTACCAGAGCCGGCCGTGGTGGCTGATATTCGCAACGCTGTCGAAGGCGACCCGTCACCAGACGGCAAAGGGGTGTTGGCGATTCAGCGCGGCATTGAAGTCGGCCATGTCTTCTCCGGTCTACCCTATCCAGCAAAGATGGGGATTACTTTCCTTGGCGAGAATGGAAAGCCACAAACTCCGCTGATGGGTTCGTATGGCATCGGTATCACCCGCGTGGTGGCCGCCGCAATCGAACAAAATCATGATGCGCGCGGCATCATCTGGCCTACGGCAATGGCACCGTTTTCCGTGGTGGTCGCGCCGATTGGTTACGCTAAATCCGAGAGCGTGCGCGCAGCGGCCGATTCGATCTACAACCAGCTCTTGAGCCGCGGTATCGATGTGTTGATCGATGACCGGGACGAGCGTCCTGGCGTCATGTTGGCTGACCTTGAACTGATTGGCATTCCGCACCGTGTTGTCATCGGCGAACGCAGCCTCAAGGAAGGCAATGTTGAGTACCAGCAGCGTCGCGATGCTGAGCCAAGGATGGTGAAGGTTGCAGAAGTCGTCGACCAACTGGCCGTCAAATTGAGGCCGCTCGAAACCTAAAGTCTAGCAAAGACGGGGGTTTTCAAGCGTTTATGCTTGAAGATAGCCGTCAATTCTAGGGTTTTGTTCGCGGCGTTCAGTTACGCTTATCCGACGTTTACTCTGGTCGGCCACAAAAATCTTGTGGCCCACCACCGCCCAGGTGCCCGACAATTTCAAATGCGGGACTGCTGCGCCTGCAAACGTGCAACCTCCAACTCAAGCTGGCGTATCTGCTCAAGCAGCGACAGCGCCACCGCCACCGCGTGTGGGTCGAGCTCAAGCTCGTCGCGCAGCCGTGTTGCCCGTCGTACCGTCACGACACATTCGGCACTGAAAGTCCAAGGCACGTGGCTTGGGTCGGTCGGCTCTAGCGCACCGCTTTCCACCAGTTCGCCGATTTCGTCGGCGTTCAGGCCGGAGAGTTCAACGAGGTCGTGGAGCGATACGTGTTGTGAGTCACTTAGCCATACGATGCCGGAAGGGTCAGTTTGCATGAGTGATCTCCTTGTTGAAGTGCTGACGCGGCTCAAACTTGCTGTTTTCTGCCAGCTCCTTGAATAATGCGGTCTCGCGTGCGGACAGCGTCTGGGGCATGACAATGTTGACAATGGCGAATAAATCGCCCTCGTTGCCCGCATCACCCGGCCTCGGCAGTCCGCGCTTGGCAAGACGCAATTTTTGACCACTACTGGTGTTGGGGGGTACCTTTA
>JBEILF010000089.1:0-10071 GCA_040379385.1 Burkholderiales bacterium
CTTCCAATGCGGGAAGGCTCAGTCCGACAAAACCGGCGAACGCGTGAACGCCGGGAATCTCGATGGCCCACATGCCCCAGCCGCGCTGCGCAATGTTGCCGCGAATGCGGCTAGCTTCGTCGTCCGCCTCGGCGCGGTCCAATAACTTGGGAAAGTATTTGCGCACCTCCGCGTCCGCATTCATCGCCGCCCACCGCTCCAAGTCGCTATCTTTCCACTGGCGCAGCAACACGCGCTGCGTGCGTAGTTCAATCGGTGAGGCGAAAGTTCGCACCACGAGGCTGCGAATCTTCGTCAATGGCGCTCGATCAGGCATTACTTTTTTGTTGCGAAGAGCTTGTCGAGCGACTGCTCGTAGGCGTGGTAATTGATGACTTCGTAGAGTTCTTCACGCGTTTGCATGGTATCGACGACATTTTTTTGCGTACCGTCGCGGCGGATCGCCTTATAAACATTTTCTGCGGCTTTGTTCATCGCACGGAATGCCGACAGCGGGTAGAGAATCATGCCAATGCCAGCGTCGCGGCATTCATCGACCGTGAAGAACGGCGTCTTGCCGAATTCAGTGATGTTGCAAAGTACCGGCACCTTGGTGGCTTCGACCATGCGTTTGTAGGTCGCTATATCCACAACAGCGTCGGCGAACACACCGTCCGCGCCGGCTTCGGCACAGGCGACCAGTCGGTCGATCACACCGTCTGCTCCCTCGTTTTGGAAAGCATCGGTGCGCGCGATCAAAAAGAAATCGGGGTCGGTTTTGGCATCAACTGCCGCTTTGACGCGGTCAACCATTTCTTGTTTGGTGACGACTTCTTTGCCCGGACGGTGGCCGCAGCGCTTCGCGCCGACCTGGTCTTCAATATGGCAAGCCGCTGCACCGAACTTGATCAGGGACTTCACCGTGCGGGCGATGTTGAACGCCGAGGCACCGAAGCCGGTATCGATATCGACAAGCAGCGGCAGGTCACACACGTCGGTGATGCGGCGAATGTCGGTCAGCACGTCGTCGAGATTGTTAATACCCAGATCCGGCATGCCGAGTGAACCGGCCGCGACACCGCCGCCGGACAAGTAAATCGCCCGATAGCCCGCGCGTTTTGCCAGAAGAGCGTGGTTGGCGTTGATGGTGCCGATAACTTGCAGCGGCGATTCGTCCTTTAGGGCTTGGCGAAATTTTGCGCCGGCGGAGGTGACCATGATGTTTCCTTATTTTCCGAAAGTGAAACCCTAGTATTGGCGGGAATTTCGAGGCAGTTTTGCTTGGAAACGCCCGTCGATAGGCGAGTTTTCATTTTAGTTGAAGAACGCCTGCGTTGCGACGTCCGGGATTTTAACGCCCGTGACTCTGGCTTTTTGTAACAGTTCCCAGAAGTAGCGATAGGTTGCGCGGTCGTGCAGCTCCCCTTTGTACTGAATGGGGCCCCAATCGACCGCCTGCGCCGCGAGCAGGATATTGGCCGCATCTTCAACTTCGGAATGGTCGGGCTTCATCGCATCCACAATTGGTTGGATTTGCGCGGGATAGATCGACCACATCCGCAGGAACCCAAACTCGTTGCGCGCGCGGCGCGCATCGCCGCTGACCACTTCGGGATTTTTCAGATCGAGGCAAACGTTGTGTGCGGGTACGATGCCGTTCGCCAGTGCCGCCGCAACTAGCTCGGCTTTGCCGCGCGCGATTAGGCGATGCTCGAACTGTCCGGGCGAGCGCATCGCCGATGCCGGAATCGCGCCATGGTGTGCAGAGACAAAATCCATCAGGCCAAAGTCGAGAACCTCGATATTCGGCAGGGTGGCAATTTGGTGAATGTCGCGGAGCGCGCCGTGCGTTTCGATCAGCACGTGAATCGCAATTTCGCGTCCAGTGTTGGCTTTCACCGACACCGCGCGCACGTACTCGATCATTTCTTTGACTTCGGCGTATGAAGTCGATTTCGGGATGGTGATATAACGCAGCAATTTGCCTGCGCCGCCAACAAGGATATCGACGTCCTGTCTCCAGTACGGGTTAGAGTAGTCGTGAATCCGCGCACCGGCCATCTTGTGTTTGTTCTCGGCACTGTTGACCATCCGCACAATCATTTCTGCGTGGGCCTTTTCCTGGCCCGCCGGTGCGCCGTCTTCGCAGTCACAGGTAATGTCAAAAATCGGTCCGAGTGTGTCTTGTAGCGCGAGCGCCTTGCCGATGAGTTTTTCGCTGCCGGCAAAGTGTTCACAAGACGGGATCACCGGGAACGGTTTTTCCCCGGCAAACAGGGCTTGGGTGGGATGAACGTTTGACATGATGTCCTTGGAATTAACGTCGGCGCGGAAGGAGTAGGGTGAGGTCCATCGACAGCACTTTACTGTCGGCTGGCGCGGAGGCGAATGCGGTGCTGCTGGGGTCGATATTTTTGTAGGCTGCGAGCTCAATTTGTAGCGCACCAATGTATTCGTTGACCGGCCAGCTTGCCAATGGCGTCGACGTCGCATAAACGGTATCGCCGGCAAACGTAGGGTTGAGATGCGAGCCGCCGTTGATGGCTGCGATGGTCAGCGCATTTTCAAGTCCGTCAAAGCTCAACGCGCGAGCCAGTGAGATAAGCTGCCCGCCGAAGATCAAACGCTTGCCAAAGCGGCTACCCGCCATGTGGTGCAAATCAAAATGAACACGTGCCGTGTTTTGGTACAGCTTGGTGGCAAGGGTATGGTCGGTTTCATCGATGGTGATGCCTGCGGGGTGTGTAATGGTTTTCAGTGATACGCCGTCGTCGACAACGTAGTCGTCCCAAAACTGGCGGCCCCCGGTTGCCAACGAAACGTCGTGGTTGGATGCCAAGAAAGTGAGGTTGGTGCCAACCACGTTACGCTCGGGCATCGATTGAAAATCGCGCTGTCCGGAAGCAGCTGCAATCGCATCGGGTGCCAGCGCTTTCCGTCGATGCACCATCACCCAGCGTACCCACGTCAGCACCAACTCGTCGTGCTGGTTGAAGCAATTCGAGCGCACGTAAACAATACCGGTGGTGCCGTTGCTATTAGCCTTGAGTCCGATCACATCCGACGTGGCGTGCAGTGTATCGCCGACATAAACCGGCTGTACAAAGCGGCATTCCGCATAGCCAAGATTTGCAACCGCATTGTAGGAAATGTCCGGCACTGTCTTGCCAAAAGCAATATGAAACACGAGCAGATCATCAACCGGGGTCGTGCGATAACCGAGCAATTGTGCGAATGGTTCACTGCAATGCACCGGGTTACGCGAACCCGTCAGCGCCTGATAAAGCGCGGTGTCGCCATGCGTGATTGTGCGCGGAATCGCGTGGACAAATTTTTGTCCAACCGCGTAGTCCTCAAAAAAATAGCCAGTCGCTGGTCGCATGGTTGTTTGGTGGCGATTGCAAAGCAGGCTAGGCCGCTTCCAGTTCCTTGATCATTTGTGCCAGCGCGATGGTTCTTTTAGATGCGGCAACATGGTGCTGCTCAACTAGGCGTCCGTTCAGCATGATGGTGCCGCGGCCTTCGCGATGAGCGACTTCGAGCGCTTCGATCACCTCGTAGGCAAATGCGATCTCAGTTGCCTTCGGTGTGAAGGCGTCATTGCAATAGGCAAGCTGATTGGGGTGGACCAGGGATTTGCCGTCGAAGCCGAGGTCGCGCGTCAGGCGGCAAGCCATCTCGAACGAATGCATGTCTTTGATGTCGATACTAATGCCGTCGACTACGGCGCGTTTGTAAGCGCGTCCTACCAGCAGCACATGGGCGAGTGAATACTGCAATGGTATTCGGTCCGGCGTCTTGCGGCCATGGAGCTGCGTGATGAGGTCGGACGTAGCGAGGATCAGGCAGGCAATGCGGTTAGAGGCGGAAGCAATGTCTTCGGCGCGAAGCACTGCCAGCGGACTCTCGATCATGACCATGATCGGCAGGTGCGAACCACCGGCGGCATCTAACGCGTCTAGCGCATCGAGCACATCCTGCTTGGACTCAATGTTTGGAAACAGCACCGCATCAACACCGATGTTTGTGATCGCCTTGACATCGTCCTGCCCCCACGGCGAGTCGAGGTCGTTCACCCGCACGACCAATTCACGTCGACCATAACCGCCACTTAGAATCGCCTCGACGACTTGAGTACGGGACAGTTCTTTGTTCTCCACGAGAACGGAATCGCCCAAGTCAAAAATGACAGAGTCGACTTTTAAGCTGCGGGCTTTGTTCAAAAATCGCGTGAAGCAGCCGGGAACGTAGAGCATGGAGCGGCGTGGGCGAAGGAAGGGGGTCATTGGGAGAAAGTAGAGATTTGACGATAGCGACTGGCGCTAGGTGAATCTGATTTGGACCAGTCGAGTCGTGGCGGTAGGTAGTCGGTATCGAGTTTTTTGCGTCGCAACAATTTTACGTCGATGCAGCAAAAAGTCAATTAGACTTATATCTTATATAAGACATGGCTCGACTTAGGTGATAAAATTCGCCCATGGAGAATCCACAATCGCCGAATGCTGCGAACATTGCTGTCGGTCAGCCGCCCGGCGGCGGAGCCACTTTCCAGCCGCTCTACGAGCAGATAAAGGCGTTGATTACGCGCAGCTTAGTGGTTGGAGAGTGGGGGCCGGGTGAGTTGATCCCATCAGAGTTTGAACTGGCGAGAAGATTCGGCGTCAGCCAGGGTACCGTGCGCAAGGCGATCGACGCGCTGGCGGCGGAATTCATCGTGGTGCGCCGCCAGGGCAAGGGCACGTTTGTCGCAACGCACACTGCACCGACCCACCAATACCGGTTTCTGCGCATACGCGCCGACGGTGCCGATTTCGACAGCGCCAAACATCATCCGCGGACGATTTTTGTCGGCCTGCAAAAAGCCAAGGCCGATAGTAGCAGTGCCGCCAAGCTCGCCCTCAGGCTCAACCAATCGGTGTGGGTGATTTCCCGACTTCTCGTGTTCGATGATCGCCCGCTAATTTTTGACGAGATTGTGTTAGCCCAATCTGGGTTTCCCAACCTGAGCATGGAGAAGCTGGTCGCGTCACAGGGATCAATCTACAGCTTCCTCGAGACGGCGTACGGCACTCGCATGGTGCGGGCTGAAGAGACTATCAAGGCGGTCGGTGCGAACAAGCTTGCCGCTAAACACCTCGGTGTGCCAGTGGGGACGCCTCTGCTCCGTGTCGACCGCGTGGCCTATAGCTATGGTGATAAACCAGTCGAGTGGCGTCGTGGCCTTTGTCTGACCGACGGCTACTCGTACTACAACGATCTGGCTTAGCCGGTCGCTGGCGTCAGGTAGCGAGTTGTCGACGCACTGCATTTTGCAGCCATTCATTTAAGCTGAGTCCGGCGGCTTGTGCCGCGATTAGCGCTTCGGCATGTGTTTCCGCAGGCAGGCGCAGCAACACTCTTCCGCCGGCTTGTTTCTGCGGCGCGACTCCAGCCTCTCGGCACACCGACAGATAATGGTCAATAGCGAATTCGAAATCGCCGCGCAGTTCATCCACACTCGCGCCGTGGAACGAGATGCGTTCGGCGAGCCCGAGCACATTTCCGGCGAACACGCGATCTGCTTCATCGTAATCAATGCGTGCAAGATAGCCTTTGTAGCGCATGATGTTTTTCATAGTGACGGTTGGCGCATGTATTGCCCGGTACGGTGGCTTAAAGCAAGATTTTTGCATGATATCAAAAAATGATATTAAAAGATTTTTTGGTGGTATCTTTGGCTTGATCAATTCGGTCAGAGTCCCGATTGGTTCGGAAAAAGCATTAAAAAACAAATGTTTAAGTTCCTAGTTGACATGGTTTTACAGGATTGGGCGTGGAGAACAGGGGTAATTTTCGGCAAGGCGTTGTTGTCGCCGAAGATTGTGTTGTGGGTAGAATCTCATCAACGGGTATAAGGCGGTGTTACAAGCCGAGTTTGGCCGGTGACTGGTATTTGCTGTACGGTGAATGTCTTCGCTAATTTCTATCCCCATCCCAATTGAATTCCGCAAGGTAACAATATGTCCCCTCGTACGGCCTCGTCCCCCAACAATCGCCCCAAGTATTACGACTTGAACCTGCTCAATCTACCGACGCCGGGATTGGTGTCGATCTTTCACCGAATCACGGGGGTGGCGATGTTCCTGTTTCTGATCCCGATCGTGTTGTTGATCCTGCAAACAACACTTTCCTCAGAGGCGGGCTTCGCGGCATGGAAGGGATACTTTGCACACCCGCTTGTGAAGCTCATTGTCGTGGGCTTCGTCTGGGCGTTCATGCACCATTTGTTCGCCGGCATCCGTTACCTGCTGCTTGATCTGCACATCGGTATTGCCAAGGCACCAGCGCAGAGTTCCGCGCGGGTTGTGCTTGTCGCCGGCCTCGTCGCAACTGCGGTTTTTGCCGCACGCATCTGGTAGACGCGAAATGAAAAACAGTAAACAACCGGTCGGCGCCCACTATGGCTGGAAAGATTGGATGATCCAGCGCGTCACCGCCGTCGTCATGGTGGTGTACAGCGTTTTGATACTCGGATTCTTCTTGGTGCACGGCAGCGTTGCATTTGCGGATTGGAAACAACTGTTCCAGAACCAGCTTATACGGATTCTCTCGCTGCTGTTTTTTTTCGCCGTTTTCTACCACGCTTGGATTGGAGTCAGAGATGTGTTGATGGACTACATCAAGCCGTTTTTCATCCGGCTTTCGTTGCAAGCAGTGGTTTGTTTGTTCCTGATCGTATGCTCGATCTGGACCGTCTCTATTCTGTGGGGCAATTAGACAATGGCTTCAGTTTCATCACTACCGGTTCGCAAGTTTGATGCAGTCGTTGTGGGTGCGGGCGGCTCCGGCTTGCGCGCCGCGTTACAGCTTTCAACCGCAGGGTTAACGGTTGCGGTGCTGTCCAAGGTATTTCCCACGCGCTCGCACACTGTCGCAGCGCAGGGCGGCGTTGGTGCGTCGTTGGGCAACATGGGCGAGGATAACTGGCATTGGCATATGTATGACACGGTAAAGGGATCCGACTGGCTTGGTGACCAAGATGC
This sequence comes from Burkholderiales bacterium, assembly GCA_040379385.1. Lineage (GTDB taxonomy): Bacteria > Pseudomonadota > Gammaproteobacteria > Burkholderiales > Usitatibacteraceae > UKL13-2. The sequence continues at coordinate 7,002 of JBEILF010000089.1, forward strand.
GATTGAGTTCATGTGTAAAGCCGCTCCCGAAGCCGTCATCGAGCTTGAGCATTTTGGGATGCCGTTCGACCGTAATGACAATGGCACGATATACCAGCGCCCGTTCGGTGGACATTCGCAAAATTTTGGTGAGAAGCCGGTTCAGCGTTCTTGCTGTGCAGCGGATCGTACCGGGCACGCCATGTTGCACACGCTCTATCAGCGCAATGTTTTCGCCAACACGCAGTTCTTCGTCGAATGGATGGCGCTTGATCTGATTCGCGACGCTGCCGGCGATGTTGTCGGTGTTACCGCACTCGAAATGGAAACCGGCGAAGCGATGATCTTCCACGCCAAGGCTACGTTGTTTGCCACCGGGGGGGCTGGCCGGATCTATGCCTCTTCAACCAATGCATTTATCAACACGGGTGACGGTCTTGGCATGGCAGCGCGTGCGGGTATTCCGCTGGAAGATATGGAGTTCTGGCAGTTTCATCCAACCGGAGTGGCCGGTGCCGGTGTGCTGATTACCGAGGGCGTACGCGGTGAAGGTGGCATTCTGCTGAATAAAGACGGCGAACGTTTTATGGAACGTTACGCACCGACCATGAAAGATCTTGCCTCGCGCGATGTCGTTTCACGCGCCATGGCAACCGAAATCAAGGACGGTCGTGGTGCCGGACCAAACAAAGACTACATCCTGTTGAAGCTTGATCACCTTGGTCCGGATGTCATCAACAAGCGTTTGCCTGGTATTCGTGAAATCGCGCTCAAGTTTGGCAACGTCGATTGCACGAAGGAACCCATTCCCGTTGTGCCAACTTGTCACTACCAAATGGGCGGTATCCCAACCAATTACCTCGCAGAAGTCGTGATCCCGAAGAACGGCAATCCAAATACCGTCGTTCCGGGTTTCTATGCGGCCGGCGAAGTGGGGTGTGCGTCGATCCACGGTGCGAACCGGCTTGGCACCAATTCGCTGACCGACTTGCTGGTGATGGGCAAATCGGCCGGCGACTCGATGATCAAGTTCATCCGTGAAAACAACACGCACAAGCCACTGCCGACCGACGCTGGCGAAGTTTCGGTCGCGCGGATTGCGGCACTCGACGCCAAGACGAGCGGCGAGTCGGTGCATGCTGTGGGAGATGCCATGCGCCAGACCATGCAGGCGCACTGCGGTGTATTCCGCTTCCCGGACATGCTTGAAAAGGGCGTGACAAAAATCAAGCAAGTTGCCGAGCGCGCCGAGCACTTGGAAATCAAAGATAAGTCGAAGGTTTTCAACACTGCACGTATTGAGGCACTCGAGCTGCAGAACCTCATCGAGGTGGCAGTGTCGACGATGGTCTCGGCGGAAGCGCGCAAAGAAACGCGTGGTGCGCATGATCGCGCCGACTTCCACGATCGTCCGGGTTTTGTCAATGGTCGGGACGATGACAACTGGCTCAAACACACGCTTTGGTACAAAGAGGGAAACAAGCTTGACTACAAACCAGTGAATTTGACACCACTCACAGTCGACTCCTTCGCACCAAAAGCGCGCACCTACTAAGTGATACGGATACAGAAATGAAATTTCAGATTCTTCGCTTTGATCCAGACGTCGACCAGAAGCCGTACTTCAAAGAGTACGATATTGCGCTCGAGCCCTCAGACCGGATGTTGCTCGATGCGCTAATTCGCATCAAGTCGATCGACGATACGCTGGCGTTGCGCCGTTCTTGTCGTGAAGGTGTGTGTGGTTCAGACGCCATGAATATCAATGGCAAAAACGGCCTCGCCTGTATCACCAAGGTCTCCGAGCTCAAAGAGCCGGTGGTATTGAAGCCACTTCCGGGGCTGCCGATTATTCGTGACCTCATCGTCGATATGACGCAGTTTTTCCAACAGTATCATTCCATTACCCCCTACGTCATCAACAATGATCCTGCGCCGGAGAAAGAGCGGCTACAGTCCCCGCAAGATCGCCTTGAGCTGGATGGTTTGTACGAGTGCATCCTCTGCGCATGTTGCTCAACGTCGTGTCCATCGTTTTGGTGGAATCCGGACAAATTCGTCGGGCCTGCCGGGCTGCTTGCCGCCTATCGGTTTATTGCCGATAGCCGCGATCAGGCGACCAACGACCGGCTCGATAACCTTGAAGACCCATATCGATTGTTCCGTTGCCACACCATCATGAACTGCGTAGACGTATGTCCTAAGGGATTAAACCCATCTTTGGCCATCGGCAAGATCAAGCAGATGATGGTTAAGCGGGCGGTTTGATGGAAGGTCAAGCGGAGGTAGTACAGCAGGGCGTGGTGAGGGACGGTCGAATACTTGACCGCATCCGCTGGCGCGCAAGGCGGGGTTTGCTGGAAAACGACCTGCTGTTGCGAAAATTTTTGCAGGATGCTTTGGAAGATCTCAGCGCAGAGGACCTGCAAGCACTGGATGAGCTGTTGCTGTTAAGTGACAACGATTTGCTGGACGTATTGATGGGGCGCAAGCCTGTGGCTGATGTTTCAACCGCCACATTGGTTTTGCGGATACAAAACGCGTAACGCCAATAATCTGATGCGCGGTGTAGCGATGTATAGAGGATCAAAGACAATGAATGCCAACGGTAAAGCAACTTTGACGCTTCAAAACGGTAACGCAATCGAGTTGCCGGTGTACGGTGGATCTCACGGCCCCGATGTAATTGATATCCGCAAGCTTTACGGGCAGACGGGAATGTTTACCTACGATCCCGGCTTTATGTCGACAGCGTCCTGCAACTCCACTATCACCTTTATTGATGGCGACAAAGGCGAGTTGTTGTATCGCGGTTATCCGATCGAACAGCTCGCAACAAAGTGTGACTTTCTGCAAGTCTGTTATCTGCTTTTGTACGGTGATTTGCCTGACGACGCTGGTCGCAAGGATTTCGTCAGCCGTGTCACTAATCACACGATGGTGCACGAGCAGATGCAGTTTTTCCTGCGTGGCTTCCGCCGCGACGCGCATCCGATGTCCGTCATGACGGGTTTACTCGGCGCAATGTCGGCGTTCTATCCCGACTCAATCAATCTGCACGACAAAGAGCAGCGTGAGATTTCCGCGATTC
>JBEILF010000090.1:0-9997 GCA_040379385.1 Burkholderiales bacterium
AGCGCGTATTTGGCAAACACGGTGCCGTCCACTCATCTGCTGTCGAACGCGCCCCATGAAATGTTCAGACTAGGTCTGCCCCACCAACACACTGACATGCGCCGCCGCACTCGCACCCAGCGCCGTCAAGTTGTAACCGCCTTCAAGCGCCGATACCACCCTCCCCTCGGCGTAGAGATCTGCGATCTTTAGAATTTCCTGGGTGATCCAGACGTAGTCGTCTTCGACCAAATCCAGATAAGCCAATGGGTCATCTCTGTGCGCGTCAAAGCCGGCCGAGATGATGATCAACTCCGGTTTGAAGTCATGCAGCGCGGGAAACCAACTTGCGGCAATCGCCCGACGAAAGGCGGCGCTGCCAGTACGCGCCGCCAGCGGCGTCGGAATAATGTGTTTGTTGCCTGTGTCAGCACCGGTGCCGGGGAAATACGGATGCTGAAACGATGAGCACAACATCACGCGGTCATCGTCGTGAAAGATGTCTTCCGTGCCATTGCCATGGTGCACATCAAAATCCAGAATCGCCACCCGCTCCAACCCACACGCGTCGATGGCGTGTCGCGCACCAACTGCTACGTTGTTGAAGATACAAAAGCCCATCGCATGGTCGTACGTTGCGTGGTGGCCGCATGGCCGAACCGCGCAAAACGCATTACGATTAATGCCGGACATCACCCGATCCACTCCCTCCACCACCGCACCCGCCGCTCGCCGCGCCGCTTCCAGCGAGAAGATATTCATCGACGTGTCTGGGTCAAGATACGCGTAATCATGCGTGGGAGCCGCCGCAAAAATAGACGCCACGTAATCTGCATCGTGCGCCAACACAAGCATCGCTTCGCTGGCTGGCGGCGCATCGACGCGCTGCATCTGTTTTGCCAAGCCGGCGTTCTCCAGCGCGTTCAGCACGGCGTGCAGACGCGACGGCGATTCCGGATGGTGCGGGCCCATTTCGTGTTGCAGGCACACCGGGTGGGTAATCAGTGCGGACTTCGTATTGCTTTGTGGCATGGTTCGGCACCTAGACAAAAAAACTATTTTGGACAGCAGCTGTCGTACCCCAGTACTTTAGCGCGAACCCGGGTCACTGCGACGCCACCGGCGTGAGCGTCGCCACAACTGAATCGCCGGAGCGAAAGTGCATTTACCGCTTTCAAGCAAATTGCCGTGAAACACCGCCATTGCACGCGGTAAACTCAGGAAACTACTTTTTATAGCTGTCATGCTCGCCGAAAACAAAAATTATCCCCAACCGGAAGCCCCGCAAACGATTGCGGGCAACCGGGACGCTCGCGCCGCCATTCGTCAAGTCATTGCTCGCGCCGGCGAAATCATCCTCGGCAAAGACGCGCAGATTCAGATGGCCATCGCCTGCATCTTGGCGCGTGGGCATTTGCTGATCGAAGACGTACCCGGTGTCGGCAAAACCACACTCTCCCACGTCATTGCCAGCCTGCTCGGTCTGAAATACCAGCGCATTCAGTTCACCAGCGACCTGTTGCCTGCCGACATCGTTGGCGTTTCTATTTTTGATCGTGAATCCTCAACCTTCCAATTCCACCCAGGGCCGATTTTTTCGCAGGTGATTCTGGCCGACGAAATCAACCGTGCCAGCCCCAAGGCGCAGTCCGCCCTGCTTGAAGCGATGGAAGAACATCAAGTCACCGCCGACGGCAACACGATGTCGTTACCCGAACCGTTTTTTGTCATCGCCACGCAGAACCCGTCGCACCAAATCGGCACCTTTCCGCTGCCTGAGTCTCAGCTAGATCGCTTCCTGATGCGTATCAGCCTCGGCTATCCCGACCAATCTGCCGAGCGCGCCTTGCTAAAGGGCGAGGACCGCCGCGAGATGGTCGCGCGTGTGCAGCCTGCGATGTTGGTCGCCCAACTGGTGGCACTGCAAAAGGAAGTGACGGAAATTCACGTATCAGATGCCTTGATTGATTATGTTCAGGCACTGGTTCTCCACACCCGCGACTCATCACACTTCGAAATGGGGCTGTCCCCGCGCGCTGGGCTGGCACTACTGCGCGCCGCGCAGGCATGGGCGATGCTCGCCGGTCGCAAGCTTGTGCTGCCGGAAGACGTACAGGCCGTCGCACCTGCGGTTGTCGGCCATCGACTTCGCGCGATTTCCAATATAGGCGGCGCTGCAAAATCGATTGATCCCGCGCAAGACTTGCTGCAATCGGTACCGATCCCTTGATGGCCTTGTTTCGCCAAGCCCTTGCCAACCGCCAACAACAACAAAAACCGACAGCCGAAGAAAATGAAAATACTTGCCTCTCCCACCCGGTTTTTCTCCGGCGTACTTTGTGTCCCGCTGGTATCGACCATCGGTCGTGCGCGCGCCGCATTCAAATGTCAGGGCGCTGATGGCAAGATCGAGTATTCGGATCGAGCTTATGACACGACCAAAACCGCACTCGACAAACCCGATGCCAGCAAGACTGTCCAATCGAATGTAGTTGCCAACCCGATAGAACAGCTGCAAAAGTTTTTTGCCGACCTCGAGCCCCGCCTATGTGAACGCGAGGCACTTGCCGCTGAACTCGATCTTGCGGGTCGTAGCGGCGAAATCACTAAAGCACCGCTCGCATGGCGTAGCAAGCAAAACAAACGCATCGGACTCAACGACATCATGGTCGGGTTCCAGCTAAGCGCGGGAAACATCACCAAACCAGCCGGTAACGCCAGCGCCGAGACTGCGGCTCGCCAAAAATTTCAAACCTGCAGCCCGCATCCACAGCAAGAGAGAAACCAGCCAAATTGGTTTGCCAATCTTGCCAATCGCCCAGAGGCAACGTCCTTGTAAGCAATGGGCGATCCATGAAATACTTAAGTTAGCTCAACCAAGCCTACGGCGAAGTGCCTAAAGGCAATCGGTGCTTGTGACCCATGGGAGACTTCTCATTTGCTGTTCGGCAGCGCATCTCTGATTGGATCTTCCGCGCACGTATCCCAGAGCAGTCGCCCGTCGTTCTGACACAAAAGCGTATCTTCATCATCCCGACGCGCACTGGCTACTTCTTTGCGTTTGTGCTATTGCTATTGCTCATCGCATCGGTAAATTACGCGCTGTCGCTGGGCTTCCTGCTGACATTCCTACTGGCCGGCATGGGTGGCATGTCGATGCTGCACACCTTTCGTAATCTGGCGCGCCTTTCCATTTCCCCCGGTCGTACGGAACCGACCTTCGCTGGCGATGTTGCCCACTTTCATCTGGTGATACACAATCCTGGCGTTGCGCGGTTTTCCGTTGGAGTCAAACGTGCAAAGTTGCGTGATGCAGAGCCGACTTTTGGCGACATCCCCCCCGGCGGCAGCAGTAATCTATCGCTGAGCATCATGGCGGAGTCACGCGGGCTCATGCCTTGCGGAAGGCTCGAGATCTTTACGCAGTATCCAGTCGGTTTGTTTCATGCCTGGTCTTACGTTGGTTTTGACATGACCTGTTTGGTGTATCCTAAACCCGACGCGGGTGCGGGTGCCTTGCCAATTTCTGCGACTGGCAACGGCGAGGGTAATGTCCCTGTCGCAGGCGACGAAGAGTTCCAATCGCTGCGCGCCTACCGCACCGGCGATACGTTGCGGCAGATTGCCTGGAAGGCGCTGGCCCGGGAGCAAGGGCTGCTAGTCAAGGAATTTGGCACCACCACCAGCGCCGATTTGTGGCTTGATTATGCCGCCCTCGGAGGCTTCAGCGTCGAGCAACGCCTCGCGCGCCTCACGTGGTGGGTACTCGAAGCCGAACGCGCGCTTGTGCCCTACGGCCTCAAATTGCCCGGCGTGACCATCCAGCCCTCGACGGGCCGCCAGCATCGCGATGAGTGCCTTGAGAGATTGGCCCTCTATGGACTGCAAGACGGGGCTGCGGCATGATCAACGGCAGCGCACTCACACTGGCAAACGTGACTTGGTTGGTTGCGGCAATGGGCTTTGTCATCGCGCCACACGTGCAGCGTCTGCCGTGGTGGGCTTGCGCCGTTTGCTTAGCTGCCGGCGCGTGGCGCTGGTGGATTGCGCGCAATGGACTACGCACACCTGGCTGGTTGATCATGGGCGGCATCGCCTTTGCGATTACCGCAGGCGCATTTGTTGAATACCGCAAATTGTTTGGCCGCGAAGTCGGCGTCATGCTGCTGATTATGATGCTGTGTTTGAAGCTACTTGAAATGCGCATGAAGCGCGACGCTATGGTGGTGATCTTCCTCGGCTTCTTTCTGGCGCTCACCAACTTTTTGTACTCACAAACCATCTTGATGGGTGCCTACATGTTGGTCTGCGTGTGGCTGTTGGTCGCCACCCTGATCGGTTTTAACCGCATCAATAGCGAACCCACTATTCGAGATCGCTTGGCACCTGCGGGCTGGCTGCTGCTGCAATCCATCCCGATGATGATCGTGTTTTTCTTTCTGTTCCCACGTATTAGCGGGCCGCTGTGGAGTATTCCGCAAGATGGGCAGGCACGCACCGGCTTGTCGGATAGCATGTCGCCGGGTGACATCTCAAAACTTTCACAGTCCGATGCTGTGGCCTTCCGTGTGGAGTTTGAGGACGCGGTGCCAAACAGCACGGACCTCTATTGGCGCGGCCCGGTACTCGGTATGCAGTCTGGGCGTGGTTGGCGAATGTACGATTCACCGGCCGTCCCTCAGTTCAGCTACACTGCGCTGAGTCCCGAAGTCAAGTATCGCGTCACCATGCAGCCGCACAACAAGACATGGCTGTTTGCCCTGGATATTCCGAGTGCCGTCCCTGCCGATGCAGTGATGCTTGCGGACTATCAAATGCGCGCCAAGCAGCCTGTCAATGCGCTCAAAGCATACAGCATCGGCTCGCACCTAAACTACCGCATCGACGCGGATGGCTCTCCGACCGAATTACAAAAGTATCTCAATTTCAATAGCCGCATCAATCCGCGCACCATCGCATTTGGCAAAGAGATGCGTGAGAAACACCCTGACCCCAAGGTGCTCATCGAAGAACTGATGAAGATGTACAACCGCGAGTTCACGTACACCTTAGAGCCACCACCATTAGGCGACAATCCGATGGACGAATTTTTGTTCGGCACCAAACTCGGTTTTTGTGAACACTACGCGGGAAGTTTTGCGCTGATCATGCGTGCGGCTGGCGTGCCCGCGCGCGTAGTCACCGGCTACCAAGGCGGCGAAGTCAATCCCGTCAGTCGCATGCTGGTGGTCAGACAAGCTGAGGCGCACGCTTGGACGGAGGTGTGGCTGCCCGACTTGGGCTGGTTACGCGTTGACCCGACCTTCGCGGTGTCTCCACTGCGGATCAATCGCGGCATGTCGGCGGCGCTTGGTCCAGTTGGCGTTTTTGACAACATGGTCGAAGCCGACAAACTCGGCATCCTGCGCAGCCTGGCCTACACTTGGGATGCCGTGAACGCCGAATGGAATCGCTGGGTGGTCGGCTTTAACCAAGACCGTCAGCGCGGCATGTTTGAAGGCTTCGGCATGCCCGACGTCGATTGGCGGACGATGGCGATGTGGCTGATCGGCGGCGTGTTTGTCGCCGGCGGCGGCATGGGGCTAGTCATGCTTGCACTCGCCTACCGAAATCGAAAGTCCCCTGTGGATGCGGCGTTTGAGCGCTTTTGTGCCAAAATCGCGCGCCACGGCTTGATCCGCGCCAAAACGGAAGGGCCAATAGATTTCTTGAAACGCATCGAGCGCCAACGACCGCAAGACTACGCAAAGGCCAAAAACGTCATCGATGCGTACGTTGCGGCACGGTATGCGCCTTCCGCGAGTGATGTTTCATTCCAGCGGCGTTTTATCCAGCTCGCCCGCAGGTTTCGCGCAGCCTAGCAAAGGAGGAGGTTGCACGCGCGCCGAAGTGATTAATTCCCACCACGGCTGGTAGTTGCTGCGCGCACATAACCGTGTTGATAGGACATCGCAGCATGACTGACAGATCTGGGTGCTAACCTTCGCAGCGCTCGGATCTGTTAGGCCAGCAGTAAAGCTCAATCATCCCGTTTGCCCAACATCCAGTTTTTCCGATTCAGGTAAAGTAAACGGTGATCATGCTCAACACCTTCCTCACTTCCAAAAGGCTGCGGCACGCCGGAAAATACGCTCATGCGATTGCTGTTTCCCTTTTAGCGGGCGCAGCCCTGAGCCTTCTTGATGCCGGGGCAGTGTTTGAGGGGCTCGTATGGCGCTATATGGGGCCCGTACTATTGGCTAAGAGCGATATCCGGACATCATCGGCAAATGAGAAATCAGCCCTTGCAATCCTTGTTGGAAACCGTTACTTCATCGATACATTTGGCGAACGAACACCTCTTGACAGAGGTGAGTTGGCACGAATCGTCGATACCACTGCACGCGCATTGCCGTACAGCGGTAATAGTGTTGTTGCGATCGACTTCGACCTGTCGCCACTCGCAAAACCGACTAAGAATGGTCGCGAAGGTGCGGATGAGATCGAAGATCAGCTCCGACTTGACAAGAGCCTTCTTTTGCTGGCCGAAAGAGCGCGGGTGGTACTGCTCTGCCCTCTGAAATCATCAACGGGCCTAGATGAAGTCGCACTCAAATGGTCGGACGCACTGTTCAGACAAACGACGGAATTGCGGCGCAAAGGTAAGGGGATCGAGTTCGCATTTGCAGAACTTGATATTCGGCATGGAGCCGTAATTGACTATGACCCGCGTAGCTATTCCCTCGGCGTCCGGGCGGGTTTAGTCTGGTCCGCATCACAAACTCCGATAGTGGTTGGCAAAGCAGCCATTCCCGCGCCGCGCCACTGCATGCCACGGAACCAAACTGACCAAAACTTTGACGGCGAGGCCCAACAGCGCCACAAACTATTTCCGGCTTCCATAGCGCGGGTGAGCCGCATCGAAATCAATGCTTCCGCAGAGATCACCCAAGTCCTACGCGCATTTGCTCAATCACCAAATTTACCGTTGATATTTATCGGCGGGATGTACTCCAATCATGGCGATGAATTTCGAGTCATCACTAATGAGATAGTACCTGGTGCCGCTATCCATGCTGCAATTGCCCTATCTGCCGAGCCCCCTAGTACAGCCAGTGAGCGCTTTCATTCGGCCTTGGTCGAGGTGCTTGTCGAACTAGTTGCGGTGATCGCCCTATTTCTCGTTGCCGGTTGGGGCTTGTCAGACTTCATTTGTCGGTTAGTTGTACCAAATCACAAATCGCCCTCGGTACCGTATCCCCGTGCAGCCGCCTCCTTTGGAACGTTCCTTTGGGCCTTTTATCCTTCTACTGCTGATAAATCACCTACGGAAGAAATCTACAGCATCGAAGCGTGGGCCCGCTGGACTGCCAGCATCGCCATACTTGTCACCGCCTTCTTGTTCATCGTGTTTGTCATCGCTTACCTGATGGTTTCGCTCGGAGTGTGGTTTGATTTTGTGCTCGCGGCGTTCGCGGCGTGGGTGCAGGTCGTTGCGTCAATAGTTAAAACAATTCAGGGGAAGCTTGCTGAAAGCAATTCGCTGTCGGCAGTTAATGCCAACAGGCGCTCGAGCGCGAGTTTCGTTTGGGTAGCAATTGGACTGCAACTCGCCGTTGTAGGTATTGGCGTTATCTACATTGCAATTTCCATCTGGCAAATGTTCTGAACTCTTTAACCTCAAAATCGGAAGGACGATAAATGCGCCCCTACTTCTTCTCGCTGATTGCTACGCTCTGCGCAGGTTCTGCGTTCTCACAGGATGTGTTCGAGCCAACTGGTGCCACGCTCAACAAGGTACGCTGCCCTGATGTTGCCGCCCGTTTTGCGGAAAGCCCAACTGCACCAAGCCAGTTGCTGTGTGCTGCGAATCGTTCCGGTGGCCTCAGATGCGCTGTGGTCAACTCATCGACGATTACCGCATTTTGTTCAAACGCAAATGCCGAGCTTCCTCCTGCGCTTTTGGCGCGCCTCACGACTCTCAACAAAGACCTCCGCGAAGGCTACTCGCAACCAGGGGGACGTAAAGCAACCCAAACCAACTGCCCGGCAGGCTTTCCAGAAGGTGAGCTACTCGTCCCAAGCGGGGAGTTAGGAGCAAGTAGGGCCATTCTTTCATCACCCATCTCCAATGGGCAGCTTGCATCGGATGGTTATGGAGATGTTCCAACAGGCATGACAGCTAATTTCTTGGCGGGTGCCGTCACGCTGCCAGCTAACTCGATGCGTGGGAGGACGTGGACACTCCGTGGCAGCGCCAGTGGCGCGCCCATCGTCTGCCGCTTCAACATTCTTGGCGGAAGTGAAGCCCGCCAACTAGTAGACAAATTCGGCTCGCTAAGCAAAGGCGATACGGCTGGACATTACGAGCAAGCGATGTTCTTCCGCGAAAATCAGCTATGGTATGAATATTGGCTTGCTATTGATCAGATTCGACAATCTGGAGGTACGAAATGAAGCTGTCTGCCATGTTGCTTTTCCTATTCGCAACGTTCGCACTAGAAATCGCGCAAGCGCAGTCGAGCAAACTAAGCGTGACCACTGGAAAACAGGTCGATGTAGGATCCGTAGTTTCAGACTATGTTTGTGATTCGCTTTTTGTCCCGACGGGGCCGTTGCCGGTACTTAGCAGCATTGGCATCAGCAGCGTAGCCACTGTGCTCACCTCTGTTCTTGATGGAAAAAATCGAACCGAGACGGCTGATAAGGTATCGCTACAGGCAAGAGAGGAACTCAAACGCAGCGCAAAAACGCAGACGTGGCTTCCGGTTGAATTCGAGGTATTCATTGGCGACCTCCTTGTTAAGGACTACTCGCTCATACCTGAGGAAGAAACGCTGGAAGGACGCAAAGCTGGCGACTATCTGCGGGTACAAACTGTCTTTAAGCGTCTGGTCGATGCGTTACCCAAGGATCAGCCCTACAAGTTTCGCTTGCGTTTTTCACAGAGCACCGATACCAATATGACGGCACTTCCGGGCGGCATCATCATTGTGGACGCTGGCATGTTGAACAAGGATGAAAGTCTTATTGCAGCTATCCTCGCGCACGAAATTGCCCACATCACGAAACGCCATAAAACAAAGCAGATTCAAGGATGGATTGCTGACACACTTTCAGTTGCGGAGGTCACAAAGCTGTTGGTCAAAGGGAAGACTGGCCAGTACAAGGTCGATACGTGGTTGGATAAAGCGCAGATGCTGCTCTCGCTGTTTGCTTCCTTCCACACGGATCAGGAGCTTGAAGCCGATGCATGCACTCCGCGTTTACTTAAGGCCGCTGGATTTGTTCCGCACGTCGGCGTAAGAACGTTCCAGCAGTGGACGTTGAGAGCGCAGCTTGAGGAGCTAAAGGCGACACAAGGGCAAGCTGCAGTAGCCGAAACAAAGGATGCCGCGAAAGTTTCACCTAATAACGTGGCGCGTAAGACTTTGGTGTCAGACACCACCAAATCGCCACAAACACCAGGCCGCGCCGGGGCGGCGGCTAATCCTCAAAAAGCACCTCCGCAACCCGACTTCCAGATTTTTGCGCAGCGGCATCCGACCGGACTCCAGCGCGTCGAAATACTGAATGCCTCACTAAAGTACTGGTCAGACCGAGACGCCGCGATTGCCAGTGCGCTCGCCGTCCCGATGCCTGCCGATCCAAACAAGAACGCGGCACAACCCAGCACCCAGGGTAAAGGGTTCTTCTCTCAGTTCGAAAACATGTTAAAACGGTCGGGCGATGGGGCAGCACCGACCAAACCAGCGGATGGGGACACAGGGCCGCCAATGTAACAGTGCCACCATTCGCTCGCCGACGCCTGCAGCTGATCGGTAGTACCATGCTAGCCATAGAACAACGACAGCGTCACGGAACGAGGCTCCAACCAAAGGGGTTGAAAGCCCCATTCGCAGGGTTGGTCAGCGCTTTTGTCTCCTTCGCAAAAACCTAGCCTGAATATTTAATGGGTCGCCGGTTGCTTAGAAGGAGGTTGCCTGTGGGCGATTGGCAAACCAATTTGGCTCGTTTCTCGCTTGCTGTGGATGCGGGC
>JBEILF010000091.1:0-9903 GCA_040379385.1 Burkholderiales bacterium
AAGCCAGCATTTCCGTCAACTTTACGCACCGGTCGCATTTCTTTCATTTTTCTCAGCTCCGTCTGGTGATTTCACGTCTCCTCCGATCCGTCAAACGACACTGCGCGCAATTCATGATTGCGCACATTGTGCTGGTCGCCATGGCTCCGTGGCTTCACGCCCATTCGGCCGAGCCGATTGCGCGCGATGCCGGTTTCCACTTGTTTGTTGCCACTGAGGATAACCGCGTGGGGTTGTGTCCGAATTCGGGGGAACAAAAGCCTGTTCTCACCGCAGATATCAGCGAGAAACGGGTATTCGATGAAGCGGTCACAACAACCCCGCCAAGCCCGGCCACACAGAGCATCGTCTTAGTCGATTGCCAGCAAAACACGCCTGCGAATAGCTGGCCCCTGGTGGACGACTGGTCGTTCGGCGACACCGTCCCACCGCTCTCCGCACTCCCGCAAGCCCCGTAGTTTCCCTCCAAAGCTAGATCTAGCTGGCCGCGCCTTGATGGCGTCAGCCTTCCTGACCGCTTTTGGAGACTACTTTGACACTCGAATCGACTTTGCCCTGCCCCGCGCCGGCAGCATCCTGCACGCCATCACAGTTTTCCGCCTGCCACTGGGACACCGCCTCGCTTACCGACAACCGCGCCTGGCACAATGACGCCTACTGGATAAACGAACGCGCCAAACAAAAGCGCTTTTCGTTCCGCATGCTTCGGTATTGGTACGTGGCTGAATTACTCCTCGCCGAGCGCAGACGCCTTGGCCGGTCGCTGGCGGTGTTAGAAATCGGCGTCGACCGCGGTCAGATGAAGGCATTCATCGACGGCATTCCGCAGCAAGATTCGGCGGCACCACTGTATGAGTCATGGTGTGCAGCTGACGCCAAACCGCAGCAAGCGGCGTTGATCGCCGCAGGTTACGCCGCCTGCTCAACGCTTAACCTCGACGACAACGCCTCACTTGCCGATTTTTCCGCGATGCACACGAAACAATACGACGCGGTGATTTTGCTGCACGTGCTGGAACACCTGTCCCATCCCGAGCGCGCCGTCACATTTGTTTGCACAACACTCAAAGACGGCGGCATCGCGCTAGGTGGCTTTCCTGTGCTTCCGTCGAGCCTCGCCACAATCCGCGAACGTCAGCTCAAGCGAACCGCGCAGCCATTTGGACACGTCAGCGCATTTTCGCCATCGCGGGTGCGCAACATGGCACGAGGCGCGGGGATGGCGTGCGAATACGCCGCCGGTGCGTTCGCGGTGCGCGCATCTGGCTCATTCCTTGAGAATCACGCGTGGTGGCTGCGGCTCAATGTTGCCTTCGGCGCGCTGCTGCCAAGCTGGCCTGGCGAGATTTACTGGCAGTTTCGTAAACCCGTGCGGCAAAACCAGACCGGTCATTCGCTACACGCCCAACCGTTCAGCATCGCTTCGGGCTCAGCAACTACCGTGGGCAGAGATTCCTCAGTCGCGACCCCGGGTCGGGTTGCCCGCCCTTCATGAGCGCATTCGTGACCATGTTTGTGGGGGAGTTTGAATTGGTGTAACGTGTAAGGTTGATAACGCAGGGGTTCCCGTCGTGCATTCAATCGCCATGGGATGAGACTAACCCTTTGAACCTGACGCGGTTGACACCGCCGTAGGGAGCGTGAAGCGGCGATGTTCCCTGTGCGCTTATGCTCCCGCCCTACCACTGGAGCACCGGAGCCAAGCCATGAACGCACCCACTAATCCCAAATTCCTTGAATCCACCGCCTCGGTGGATGAGGCCGCGATTAAACCCCTGCCGAATTCACGCAAGGTGTACATCGACGGCTCGCGCCCGGACATCCGCGTACCGATGCGCGAAATTTCGCAGTCGGATACGCCGTTGCAAATGTCCGGCACCGGCAAAGGCGAGAAGAACCCGGCGATCTTTGTGTACGACACCTCCGGCCCGTATACCGACCCCAACGTGAAGATCGACATCCGCTCTGGTCTGGCACCGCTGCGTGAAAAATGGATTGAAGAGCGCAATGATACGATTCAACTCGATGGCCCGTCGTCCAAATACGGCATCGATCGCTTAAACGACAAAAAGCTCGACGAGCTTCGCTTCAACCTCAAGCGCAAGCCGCGCGTCGCCAAGGCGAGCATGAATGTTTCACAGATGCACTACGCCAAGCGCGGCATCGTCACGCCCGAGATGGAATACATCGCGATCCGCGAAAATCAAAATCGCGAATGGATGCTCGCCAATCATCCCGAGCTCATCACCAAACAACATCCGGGCCAATCGTTCGATGCCAACATTCAGTCATTCATCACACCTGAGTTTGTGCGCGATGAAGTGGCGCGCGGCCGCGCCATCATTCCGGCCAACATCAACCACCCTGAATCCGAGCCGATGATCATCGGTCGCAACTTCCTGGTGAAGATCAACGCCAACATCGGCAACTCGGCGGTATCGTCTTCAATTGCAGAAGAAGTTGAACAGATGACGTGGGCCACCCGTTGGGGCGGTGACACCGTGATGGATCTTTCCACTGGCAAAAACATCCACGAAACACGCGAATGGATTATTCGCAATTCACCAGTGCCAATCGGCACGGTGCCGATCTACCAAGCACTGGAA
This sequence comes from Burkholderiales bacterium, assembly GCA_040379385.1. Classification (GTDB taxonomy): domain Bacteria; phylum Pseudomonadota; class Gammaproteobacteria; order Burkholderiales; family Usitatibacteraceae; genus UKL13-2. The sequence continues at coordinate 2,607 of JBEILF010000091.1, forward strand.
AAAGTCGATGGCAAAGCCGAAGACCTCACCTGGGAAATTTTCAAAGACACGTTGATCGAACAAGCCGAGCAGGGCGTGGATTACTTCACCATCCACGCCGGTGTATTGTTACGCTACATCCCGATGACCGCCAAACGCATGACAGGCATTGTCTCGCGCGGCGGCTCGATCATGGCCAAGTGGTGTCTCGCGCATCACAAAGAGTCGTTCCGTTACACGCACTTCGAAGACATCTGCGAAATCATGAAGGCGTACGACGTCAGCTTCAGCCTCGGCGATGGCTTGCGTCCGGGCTCTGGATATGACGCCAACGATGAAGCGCAGTTGGGCGAATTGAAGACACTCGGCGAACTTACACAAGTCGCGTGGAAACACGATGTGCAAGTGATGATCGAAGGGCCGGGCCACGTGCCGATGCATCTCATCAAGGAGAACATGGACCTGCAATTGAAGTATTGCCACGAGGCCCCGTTCTACACACTCGGCCCTCTCACCACCGATATCGCGCCGGGTTACGACCACATCACCTCTGCGATTGGTGCAGCGATGATTGGCTGGTACGGCACGGCGATGCTTTGTTATGTAACGCCGAAAGAGCACTTGGGATTGCCGAACAAAGAAGACGTCAAAGACGGCATCATGGCCTACAAGATTGCGGCACACGCGGCGGATTTGGCGAAGGGGCACCCCGGCGCGCAAATGCGTGACAATGCGCTATCGAAGGCGCGCTTTGAATTCCGCTGGGATGATCAATTCAATCTAGGGCTTGATCCAGATAAAGCCAAAGAATTCCACGACGAAACATTGCCGCAAGAGGGCGCCAAGCTCGCGCACTTTTGCTCAATGTGCGGTCCGCATTTCTGTTCGATGAAGATTTCGCAGGACGTGCGTGACTTCGCGGAGGCCGAAGGGCTCAGCGATGAAGACGCGCTGAAGAAGGGCATGGAAGTGAAAGCGATTGAGTTTGTGAAGCGGGGTAGTGAGGTTTATCAGAAGGTTTAGTCTGCGTCACGCCTTCCGTTAATCATCATCACGCAATGTAATCGCCAAGCAAATCGGAAATTGATCGTCTCGGGGATCGCCTTCGAATCGAGGTTTCCCCGCAAGATTTGCGAACGCTTGACGCATATCGTTCGAGCTTTGCAGCCTCGTACCTAGAGGTCTTGAAGACCGTTCGGCAGCTAGCGGGGGTCGCGGTAAGCGGGCGGCCAGCAAAGTCAACAACGGCAATCGTCGATAAATTGAATCGTGAGTCGATTCGTTTGACACATTTGCTCGAGGTTTTGGAAGTAGGCTCTGCCAGCGATGCGAGTAAGTCAGACATCGTCGAGAAGGGCAAAGTGACCATTAAAAATGCGCTGTTGGAACTACTAGCGACATCTGGAGCAGACAATGATTTTCCTCATTGAATATGACCGCCAAAGTGGCAGCCTCGTTCAGCTGCTGGCGTTCCAAGACGCTCAAGCTGACTTGGCTAGGGCGGCGCGTGCTGCACTTGAGCTAGACAGAATGCAGTCGAACCTCGAACGTGAAATTGTCACGCTCGAGGCTGAGTCTGAAGAAGACCTAAGGAAAACGCACCGTCGCTACTTTGAGCCGATTGGGACACTTGCCAACCCTGACTCAATCGTGGCGCTGAAGGCAGCGTGAGGAAAGTAAATGACCGCGAAAAAGCCCGCATCGCGCCGCTCCTTGAAATCTGATCTCGCCGGCGTCGATGCACACCGCGTTCGAGCGGACGAATACGAGGAGCTACCTGAGTCGACCGAAGCTGCGTTGAAACGTGCGGTGATCAAAAAAGCCGGACGTCCTCGCGCAGCCAATCCGCGTCAAGCGATTTCTCTCCGGCTGCCTGTCGAAGTGATCGAGCGTTGGAAAGCGACGGGACCCGGCTGGCAAACGCGGATGGTGGAGAAGTTGAGTCGGGCGAGAGTCTGAACATATCCACCCTGGCCCTCATGGCACAAAAATTATACGGAAAGGTCCTCTTGCCAGCTGTCCCATCTGTTGAACCACGGTCTGCCTTGGCTTGGACTCTAGGAATCAACTGGCCAAACTCGATTAAGCGTCAAGCCCTAGAACGCACATGCGTTTTGAGCTCGTTTTGCCTGTAAAACCCTGTCTGACGGACTGTTCCGCCCGTCGTTCCTAGTATCGCTGTTTCGAGACCTAACCTAACGGCGCGCTATCGAGAGTCGGAAACGCTGGAACCGAGTTAACTACGTCCGAACGTATGCAGCGCGTTAAACTCCCCGCATGAACGCCGACCTCATTTCCGCCTTCGTGCTGCTGTTTCTGGTGCTGGACCCGCTCGGCAATCTCCCGGTGGTGGCCTCGCTTTTGAAGCAAGTGGATTCGACGAGACGCGCCCGCGTCGTCGCGCGCGAATGCTTGATCGCCTATCTCATCTTGCTGGCGTTCATGTTCGGCGGGCGGCAGTTTTTGGATGTGATGCATCTCTCCGAAATCTCGCTGTCGATTGCCGGTGGCGTGATCTTGTTCATGATTGCCATCAACATGGTGTTCAAGAAAGCGGACGGCGTGTTTGGCGAATCGCTCGATCACGAGCCCTTCATCGTGCCACTGGCAATTCCGCTCATCGCCGGGCCTTCCGCACTCGCCACGGTGATGCTGATGGTATCGCGCGAACCCGCCAAACTCGGTGTGTGGGTCGCGGCCATGACGGCAGCCGTGGTGGTGTCCGCCACGTTGTTGATTCTGGGTGAGAAGATCGAAAAACTCCTCGGCCAACGTGCCATGGAAGCCATCGAGCGATTGATGGGCTTGATCCTCACGGCGATTGCCGTTGAGATGCTGCTGGGCGGCATCAAGCAGTTTTTATTGCAGGTGAAGTGAGCAACCGATAGGCCGCATCGTGGCGATCTAGTTCCCGAGCGTTGCAGCGGCGCAAGCCTTCTACAACTCGAAACAGCCTCGGCGACGTCGCACAAATACTTTTCACAAACCCGACACTGGATTAACACCGGCGAGTGGCTATTTTGGGAACTTCTAAAAACCGTCGCGAGCGGGTGAAGTTGGCAGTGAGGAGCGGACACGTACCCAGTGTACGGCGAGCACCGGAACTGACAGATTCGCCCGCGCAGTAGGTTTTTAGAAGTTCCCTTTTCTGAAATACTACTATTTACGGCCATTTCCAGCCAGTTTTACCTGAAACCCGAGGCTCCTGAGACAATCAACCGAACAAACGAACAATCGATTATTTGTGTCTCGCAACCGCTACGTGCGTGGATGAAATTACCCCTGCCGCCTCGATCCGATAGTTTATTCACACGCACATTAGTTGATCCATGTTAAGCGTACTGAGCCGGATTTTGCTAATGTTTGAGCATGCCTGAAGTATTCGGATTTGACGCTTATTCCCCCAAAGAGATCGCCGCTCGTGTGCAAAGTGCCGGCGTGGCAAAGGCTCGACTGCCGTTGCTGCAAACGGTGATGCTCGGGGTGCTCGCGGGCGCTTTCATTGGTTTAGGCGCGATGTTCTATACGCTTGTAGTAAGCGACACCAGCCTGAGCTACTCCACTGCACGCGTCATCGGCGGCGTATGCTTTTCAATGGGCTTGTTATTTGTAGTGGTGGCCGGGGCCGAGTTGTTCACAGGCAACAATCTTCTCGCGATGGCATGGGCCGAAGGCAGCATCAGTTCATTCGAGTTGCTGCGCAACTGGCTTATTGTGTGCATCGCTAACTTTGTTGGCGCAGTGTTTATCGCAGCGCTAGTGTATTGGTCCGGGCACTGGATGATGAATGGTGGCGCAATCGGCTCAACCTATCTGAAAATTGCCGCGAGCAAAGCCGCACTAGATCCTTTGACGGCTTTTGTCCGCGGTGTGCTGTGCAATCTGCTCGTGTGCGTGGCGGTGTGGATGGCCATGGGTGGGCGCACGGTGATTGATCGGTTCGTCGCCATCGTGCTGCCGATTTCGGCCTTCGTCGCAGCTGGGTTTGAACACTCGATCGCGAATATGTATTTCTTTCCTCTCGCGCTGATGATTAAGGCGAATGGCGCATATCCGCACAGCGCGGGTGAAGCCACTATCGAGACCATGCTCTCCAACCTCGGCTTGGTTATCGCGGGAAACTTGGTCGGTGGCAGCGTGCTCGTTGCGCTGGTCTATTGGCTCATTTATCGACGCAGCGCGTCCGATTCGCCGCCAACCAAATGACAGGACACCTTGCAGCGAACAATAGCGGCGCGTCACTGGGGACGTACCACGAACGTTTTCCACAATCCCTGCCACCAGAGCAGAACGGGTGAGCGTCGTCGACTTTGGGAACTTCTCGAAACCGTCGCGAGCGGGCGAAGTTCGTGCCGACGGTTCTGGCAGACACGGGACACGTACCCAGTGTACGGCGAGCACCGCAGGCGCGAAATTCGCCCACGCAGCAGGTTTATAGAAGTTGCCCTTTCCGAAACGCCAACATCCACGGTCATTTCCAGCCACTTTTGCTCGTAACTGCCCGCCCATCGGCACACTCGAAGAATCTCTCGGAAACCAAGCTCACCTTCAACAACGTCTCCGACATCATCAAGCGCGGGATCGAGCGCGATACCTGTAGCTAGCATCTGGCAGCAGAGGTCATCGCCATATTGTGTTGGCGACTGTGCAATTAGTTTGCCAGTCGTTCAGAGGCAACGTCCTTTGTTGCAGCGGGCGACCCATAAAACATTTAGGCGAGCAGTAGCGTCCTATTGTCGTTCATCGAATTCAGTCGTGAATGCGCGGAATCGAAAAGCGCTCGTTACCAGCCCTTAATCCAAAGCGCCCACCAGATAGCACGTTTGCGGATTTACGCTTCAATCGAACGCATACGCTTCAATTCATCAAAAACGCTTCCGCGCGGGCCAGCACCGGATCTCGCCCGTTGGCGCGGTCGTCCACGCTCGGCGCAACCAAGATGTTTGGCGTGTAGTTCCGGCTTGCCAGCGACGAGTCGAGGGTAAACACCTTGGTCGAGCTTGTGTGGCCCAGACCGGTTCGGGCTAGGGTAAAACTGCGCACTTCACCTGTATGGTTCGGTGGGGTGCCGGGCGGCTCGCCGATGGTGGTGGCGTTTGGGTGACTCAACAAATCATAGAGATTAAATGTTGCCGACGAGAACACGCCATTGTTGATCAGTACTACAACGCGTGTCTGCAATAGGCGCGGGAATGCCTTGGATAAACGAATCATCGCGTTTGAGAAAATGGAAGAGTCCCCGCCGGGATTATTGCGAAGATCGATGATCAGCCTAGGTTGGTCAAGCGCCGCCAATGCGTTCGCCACCGAATCGAAGACCGGATCAATCGGCGCAGCGGCGTCCAACGCACAACGCGAATACCGCAGGTAGACACTCTGACTGGTTGACAGAGGCACCATGAAGTAGTTGCGATCAGGTTGCGATAGCCATAGGGGCGCAGCCGGCCCGTCAGTTCGGCCATAGATCGATTGCCGAGCAGATGTGTCATTGGCCTGCAGGGTGATCGCAAACTCGGCACCGCTGGATGACCGAAGCGTGTATGTCGCCTGCGTGGCGCTGCGCCCGACACCGATTAGTGCAAGCAACTCGCACCGATGCAGCATTGGCGGCGTGTTGAAGGCGTAGCCCTCAGCAGTCGACGCCGAGATATAGGCGCGCAGGCGCGTCGTAATTTCAGTAATGGCGATGCCGTCTATGGCAATAAGACGTGCCCCGAGGCTATTGACTTGCGACGCGGTTATTTGTTGCACCCAAGGGCCGTCACTCGCTGTTGCAAAACGGATGGGCGTTTCTGCTAACACGACCGGTGTGGTACTCACGCCCGTGTGCTCATCCTGCATCAGCGCGGCGAGCCGGATCGCGGCGATTACATTTTCCTTGGCGGACTTGCCGTTTGCATCGGTGGTGATACTGCTGACCGTATTGTTCCATGTGGTGCTGCGCGTAATGCCGTTAGGGTCCGGGTGAGTATTGCGGATGTTGTTCGCCATCGCTGCCAAGTCTTCTGCCCAAGAGTTTGCTGCGCTCGGGCCGCTGGCAAGGCTGACGCTAACACTGCCACTTCCGCCGCCTGCAGAGCAACGCGTCAACAATAACGTAGTGGCAGACGCCAATGCACCAGCGACAAGTTTTCGTCTTACAGGGGAAGTGCCGTCCATAGATTTCCTTTCTTATTCGTTGCGCCGTGTTCAGTACGCTTAGCGGGTACATCAGATACTATCCAGCCCTCGCGCTTTACGCATGTGCTCTTGGTCATGCTGCTGATACATGACTTTTGGCACGGTCGCCTATGAATGTATGCGGATAAACTAGGCGCGAAAATCGCGGGTTCAGCGGCCTGTCGTTTGGCAAACAAGGCCGCACTCACATTCGCATCTTCGATGCCGAGTCCACATTTCAAAGCTGAGACCAACATTGCGCGTCCAATTGCACAAACAAATCCACTGGCTTGGGTGGATTGGTGTGGTGCCCAGCATGACTATGGCCGTCTTATTGGTCGTCCAAGGCTGGGGCTATTCGCAGTTCAGCGTCGACGGCACTTATCTGCTCTCATTCATCACGACGCATACCAGCAATTGGCTCAGCGGGAGCCCGCTGAACGCGTCGAGTCCAACGACGGTCAAGATTTATTTGGTGACAGAATTTGTCGGCCATACGGTCTATGCGCTGGCATTCTGGAGATTCACCCAGATCCCGGGGCGCGTAACAGACTGGAAGCCGTTGGCACTGTTATTCACACAGTTTGTATTGATCTGGGTATGTCGGCTGGATTTGGGATACTGGACTGTTTTCGCCATCGCCGTGCTGCTGCCCCTTCGGCTTGCGCTTGCTTACTTTCTAGTACTGTTGTCGGGGATTTGGTGCGTGCGCGCCTTGGAAGCTTTTGTTTTTCATTTTTATTCAGAACATAAACCATGGCTTGTGGAATTGACCATGATGACCCTTATGACAGCTATAGCTTTCAGTGTAGGGCGTTTGGTGGCGCGCGAAAAAAGCATGCGCCTTGAGTTAGCCGCCGCAAAGGCGAGGCTTGAGGCCAGCAATATCATGCTGGAACGGACTGCGGGAGAAGCTGAGCGGCTGCGCATCTCGCGCAATCTGCACGATACCGTCGGCCACCACTTGACTGCGCTAAAGCTGCATCTCGATTTGGCCACACGACGGCAAAAAGCGCCCGATCCATCCCTGCAAATCGCGCGGAATCTCTCCGCGCAAGCGCTAGACCAGATACGCACCGTTGTTGCAAAGGAACGGCTGGCCGAAGCATTCGACTTGCGACGCAGCTTGGAGGCTCTTAGTGCGGGCATGCCCAACGCC
>JBEILF010000092.1:0-9872 GCA_040379385.1 Burkholderiales bacterium
AACCCGCACGTCGTGCGCTTTTGGATCATTACGATGATGCTGGTGTTGTTTGGATTGTCGACGTTGAAGCTGAGGTAGGTGACGTAGGTGAGGGATGAGGCTTTAGGGGTGAGGCGTTAGAGGTGGAGATGGAAATTTCCAAAATTGTCATCGCGGCGGAGGCCGGGATGACAGGGTTGGCTGCGGTAGGCCGCTTGCAGCAACGCGCAATGCGGGAAGTTGGATGGAGCAGGCGTTGTCCCGGAAGTGCAATGCGTTCTTTCCGGGCTACGGCGCTGAGGTAGTCGAGGAGTGAGTGATGGCGGGTTTTAACGCCGCGACTGGGTTGAAGCGAAAGTAAAAGGCAAGTAGTGACGGGCGTTTCCAAGCACTTTGTGCTGAAAACGCCCGCCAATAAACGCGTTTCACTATTCGATGAAGTGACGAGGCAACGGGGTGAATTGGCATGACAAAAGCGTACTTATTCTTGGCGCGGGTGACACCGGCCTCTCCGTCGTCGGCCACCTCCGAAGACTGGGTGCTCGTGTGCGAGTCGCCGATAGCCGAGACCGACCTCCCGGAGCCGACGACATCAGAAGTCTTGGTTGCGAGCTCGTCACCGGACCATGGACAGACGGCCTCTTTAGCGACGCCGAACTCGTTGTTGCAAGCCCGGGCGTGGCCGTTGCGGGGCCCGCGTGTGACCCGGCCATCAAGAGGGCCATTGCGGCGGGGAAAAAGTTCGTTGGGGACATCGAGCTTTTTGCGTGGAAGCAAAATGAAATAACAGGAACGAAACCGAAAGTGATTGGCGTTACCGGCTCAAATGGGAAATCGACAGTGACCGCAATGACGGGCGCGATGTGCGCTGCTGCCGATCTTCAGACGGTCGTGGCCGGCAATATCGGTCTGCCGATACTGGACGCACTCGCGATGGCCGAGTCTTCTGGGCAGCCGGATGTGTACGTGATCGAGCTGTCGTCTTTTCAATTGGAAATGACATCTTCGTTGCATCTTGATGCTGCGACCATGCTGAATCTTTCGCAGGATCACTTGGATCGTTACGATTCAATGCAAGCTTATGCCGCTGCCAAGCAGCGAATCTTTTTGCATGCGACACGCCAAGTTGTCAATCGTCATGATGCAGTTTCCATGTCGATGAAAGAACCACACTGTGCTTGTGCGAGTTTCGGCTTGGATCGACCAACCAAAGAGAAAAATTTTGGATTGGTCGATGGCTGGCTGGTTCGTGGCTCAACGCGCTTGATGCCATTAGCAGAGCTGCCCGTCGCTGGTTTACATAACGCCGCCAATGCGCTTGCGGCATTTGCACTTTGCGATGCGATCGGTGTCGATTTGACGAAGGCGTCGCGAGGACTGAAGTCCTTCGCCGGGCTACCACATCGCAGTGCACGGGTCGCGGTGATTCACGGGGTCACGTTTCTGAATGATTCCAAAGGCACGAACGTTGGCTCCACCGTAGCCGCGTTGAATGGCATGACTACTGCCACCATTCTGATTGCTGGCGGCGAAGGCAAACAACAGGACTTCACCCCGCTTGTGGAGCCGATTAGGCGGTGGGCAAAGGCCGTGGTGTTGATCGGCAAAGACGCGCGACAAATCGAGTCGGCAATTGCGCCTTCACATGTGCCTTGTTTGCACGCCGCGGATATGGACGCGGCAGTGCGTACAGCGTTTGCACATGCTTCCGCGGGCGACACTGTGTTGTTATCGCCGGCGTGTGCGAGTTTCGACATGTTCAACAACTACAAACATCGCGGTGAAGTTTTTGCAGCCTCGGTTTCGTCATTGGCGCAGTCGGTGGTAATGACCGAGGGTTATCGCAATGCTTAGCGCAATCAAGACAGGAATATTTCAACGTGATGCTAGGCCGGGAAAAGCGACGTCGCGCGCACCAGTCGATCTCGTCTTGCTTTGGAGTGTCGTATTGCTGTTGTCAATCGGCTTTGTGATGGTTTATTCAGCGTCAATCATGACGGCCGAAACCATGAAAGCAACCGGTTATCGCGGAACCTACTTTCTGCTGCGTCATGGGGTGTACTTGATCGTCGGCGTGATGGCCGCAATCGTAGTTTTTCAAATTCCCATGGCGCTATGGCAGCGCGCTGCGCCCTTTCTGTTTATGGCGGGTGGTCTCTTGCTCGTGCTCGTTCTCATCCCGGGTATTGGAAATTTTGTGAACGGCTCGCGGCGCTGGATCAATCTCGGTTTCATGACCATGCAGCCCTCAGAACTGATGAAGTTGCTGACCGTGATTTATGCCGCTGACTACACGGTCCGTAAAGCGGCATTCATGGATGACTTTAAGAAAGGCTTTTTGCCGATGTTCTCGGTGATGGTCTTTATGGCTGCGCTGTTGTTGGGGCAGCCTGATTTTGGCGCATTGGTAGTCATCACTTCGATTGCCATGTCGATCCTGTTTTTGGGCGGACTCAATTGGCGGGTATTTGCCGCATTGATGGTGTTGCTCGCGGGCGCGTTTGTCGTACTCATTGTGTCGTCGCCTTATCGACTGCAACGTATCTTGGGTTTTATGGATCCGTGGGCTGACCCGTTCGGCAAGGGTTACCAGCTTTCGCACTCGTTGATCGCGTTTGGGCGGGGAGAATGGCTCGGCGTCGGGCTGGGTGCATCGGTCGAAAAACTTTTCTACCTGCCGGAGGCACACACCGATTTCTTATTGGCGGTAATCGGTGAAGAGTTAGGCTTTATCGGCATCGCGGTTGTGATCGCACTCTTCGTCACGTTTATCTATCGCACATTTATGGTCGGTCGTGAAGCGATGGTGCGTGAACGCTACTTCGCTGCGTTGGTCGCACAGGGCATCGGCGTTTGGCTTTCGGTTCAAGCCTTTATCAATATGGGTGTGAACATGGGGTTGTTGCCGACAAAAGGATTGACGCTGCCGTTCCTGTCATTTGGCGGAACTGGCGTGTTGATGAATTGTGTCGCAGTCGCGGTGCTGCTCAGAATTGATTTTGAGAACCGTGCGATATCTGCCTCTGCGCGCAAGGGGGTGCTGTAGGTATGAAGACGGCACTCATCATGGCGGCGGGCACTGGCGGACACATCTATCCTGGAATTGCGATTGCACAGGTGCTGGAAACACGCGGCTTTAATATCGTATGGCTCGCCACACCCAACGGCATGGAACACAAACTCGTGGGCAAGGTCGGCTACCCGATTGAAGTGGTTGCGATGTCGGGTGTCCGCGGTAAGGGCAAGGCGGCTTGGCTGACATTACCGTTTGTGTTGTTACGTGCATTCTGGCAGTCGCTCGCAGTATTGCGCCGCGTGAAGCCAGATGTGGTTATCTCAATGGGCGGCTACATCGCCTTTCCCGGCGGCATGATGGCGGTGCTGCTTGGTAAACCGTTGGTGGTGCACGAGCCGGGTGCACACGCCGGGCTCACGAATCGTGTGCTGGCCCTGATCGCAGACCGAGTGTTGGTGGGCTTTCCCAAGTCATTTGACCAAGTGCCCCACAACCGTATCGCGAAGTTATTGCCGAAGCCGGATCGTGTGGAATGGCTTGGCACGCCGGTGCGAGAAGACATTACGAAGTTGTCTCTACCGAGCGAACGGTCTGCGGGTCGCAGCGGCCCGTTGCGTTTGCTGGTGGTTGGCGGCAGTCTAGGCGCGAAAACGATGAATGACTTGATCGTCGCCGCCGTCGCGACCATCCCGCCGGACCAACGGCCGGAAGTGGTGCACCAGTCTGGTGAAAAGAATTATGCAGATTTGGTGAAGGCCTATGGAATCGCAAAAGTGCAGGCCGAGGTCAAGCCGTTTATCGATGATATGGCGGCGATGTACACATGGTGTGACGTGATCATTTGTCGGGCGGGCGCCATCACCGTTGCCGAACTCGCCGCGGCCGGTGTGGCCAGCATCTTGATTCCGTTGCCTTGGTTTGTTGCCGAAGAGCAACTCGCGAATGCTAAGTTTCTCGCTGACGCAGGTGCGGGTCTGTTGGTCAATCAGAAGACAGAGACGGCGCAAGGGCTCGCGCAAAAAATTGCTTCGATGACGCGCGAGAAGGCGGTTGCGATGGCGACCATAGCCAGAAGCCTTGGTAAGCCGGATGCGACTGTCGCTTGCGCTGAAATCTGCGGGGGTTTGGCATGAAACATAAAGTCAAACATCTCTATTTCATCGCAGGTTTACGCCGCAATCGCAAGCCGATTGCCGGGGTTGAAAAATGCGGCGGCTCCGCGCGCAATTTGCGCGCCGCCACCAATGCCGCAGCAGGGAAGGTTTGGCATGAAACATAAAGTCAAACATCTCCATTTCATCGGCATTGGCGGCTCCGGCATGTCAGGTATCGCCGAGGTGCTGCTCAATTTGGGCTACTCTGTGAGCGGCTCCGATTTGTCCGACAGTGCGACCGTTAAGCGCCTCAAGTCATTAGGGGCGAAAGTGCTGACAGGGCATGCTGCCAGCAATATCGTCGGCGCCGATGTTGTTGTGATATCTAGCGCGGTGAAGGCCGACAATCCTGAAGTCGTCGCGGCAAAGGCCGCGCAGGTTCCGGTCGTACCGCGCGCCATGATGCTGGCCGAGTTGATGCGATTCAAACAGGGTATTGCCGTTGCCGGTACCCACGGCAAAACGACAACTACATCACTCATCTCGCATGTGTTGGCCGAAGCTGGGCTTGATCCAACAGTCGTGATCGGTGGCCGTCTGAATTCGATAGGCACAAATGCCAAGCTTGGTAGCGGCGAATACTTGATTGCTGAGGCAGATGAATCCGATGCGTCATTTTTGTATCTGCAACCCATCATGGCGGTGGTGACCAACATAGATCAGGATCACATGGATACTTACGATCACGACTTCGCTAAATTGAAGTCGGCGTTTGTTGAGTTTCTGGAACACCTGCCGTTTTATGGGCTTGCGGTGGTCTGCGCAGATGATCCGAATGTCCGAGCAATTGTGCCGCGTTTGACAAAACCGGTGCGCACTTATGGCTTCAACGAAGGCGCGGATCTTCGTGCGGTCAACGTCCGGGCGATACATGGCCGTATGCATTTCACCGCCACCTCCGCGTCTGGCAGAACCGGCGACAAAAAAGTGCTCGACTGTGAGCTAAATCTCGCCGGGACACACAATGTATTGAACGCACTCTCGGCGATCGCGATTGCGCGCGAGATTGGCGTCGAAGATGCCGTCATCTCCCGTGCGCTCGCAAGTTTTGGCGGTGTCGGCAGACGATTCCAGCGATACGGCGAAATTGCCTGTGGCGGTGAAAACAACACTGGCACGTTTACCTTAATCGATGACTACGGCCACCATCCGGCGGAAATGGCTGCGGTACTTGCGGCAGCGCGCGGTGCATTTCCCGGTCGCCGGTTGTTTCTCGCGTTTCAACCGCATCGTTATACACGCACCCGTGACTTGTTTGAGGACTTCGTCAAGGTGATGTCGACCGCCGACGAAGTGGTGCTCGCGGACGTGTATGCCGCAGGTGAGGCACCGATTGTGGCGGCCGACGGACGGGCGCTTATGCGCGCCATGCGAGTGGCGGGGAAGGTTGAGCCACATTTTGTTGCAACACCCGCCGAGATTCCCGACGCCATCCGTGCCCGAGTGAAGGCGGGTGACGTGGTGATTACCATGGGCGCGGGTTCCGTCAGCGGTGTCGCACCCACTCTCGCAGGATCCGGGGGCGGCGAATGATGGCAACAGCAACACAGATGCCCGTCGTGAAGGTTGCGATCAGGGGCGAAGTTCGCCATAACGAATCCATGGCAAAACACGTATCATGGCGCGCCGGCGGCACCGCCAAAACATTCTTCAAGCCAGCCGATCTCGAAGACCTTCGCGCATTTTTGCCAACGATTGCGCCGTGCGAAAAAATTCTCATGCTCGGGCTGGGGAGTAACTTGCTGGTGCGCGACGGCGGTTACCACGGAACAGTCATCCTCACCACGCCGATGCTCGGCGGCATCGCGTTGGACGCAAGTGATAAACATATTGTCGTGGCAGGTGCAGGTGCGGCGTCCCCACACGTTGCCAAGTTTGCAGCGAGGAATCACCTCGCGGGTGCCGAGTGGTTGGCTGGCGTGCCGGGCACCATCGGTGGTGCGCTCGCCATGAATGCGGGATGTTATGGCACCGAAACGTGGGAGCAAGTGGTCGATTGCCAAACACTTGATCGATGCAGCGTCATTCACACCCGGACTGCTGCAGACTTTGAGATTGGCTATCGGCACGTTGAGACACTTGTGGCAGATCGTGAGGAGCTGTTTGTTGCGGCGCGGTTCCACTTTGAAGCAGGGGACGCCGACACTGCGCAGGCACGCATCAAAGAACTGTTGGCAAAACGAATGGCCTCCCAGCCGCTCGATAAGCCGAATGCCGGCTCAACCTTCCGCAATCCACCGGGAGACCATGCCGCCCGTCTTATCGAGTCGTGTGGGCTGAAGGGATACACCATTGGTGGCGCTCAGGTATCGCTGAAGCACGCGAACTTCATCGTCAATCTCGGCGGCGCAAGCGCCAAGGACATAGAAAGCTTGATTAATCACATGCGTGACACGGTGCGGGAAAAAACTGGCGTAGAACTCATTCAGGAAGTCCGGATTGTTGGAGAGATGGCGTGAGCGCTTCATTGATGAGAAACGAAACACTATTGTTGGCGGACTTCTTCAGGCATTTTTGCCGGAAAACAACGGCCGATATTAGACATGACCTAAGTGTTAATTCGGAATTTCATCCGCTGCAACTGATGCGGCAACTAAATATGGAAAACCATTTCAGCCATCGCCGTTGCCGCGAAGGCGGGAACCCAATTTTGTTTATCGCGGCAGATTCCGATGGGAGGCTCCCGCCTTCGCGGGATCGGGGTTTTCTTAATTATTCATATTTAGTTGCCAGATCAATACAAGCAAGGCGCTCACCAATGGCGTGCCGCGCGTTCGATGGGATGAGATCCCTCGCTGATGAGGCGGTGCTAGGGATGACAACTAACTTTGCGGGGAATCAGCGTGACTGTTGACGTGCAATCTTTGGGCAAGGTCGCCGTGTTGATGGGCGGCCCCAGCAGCGAGCGCGAGATTTCGTTGCTCTCGGGCAGCGGCGTCCTCGCGGCGTTAAAGGAGAAGGGTGTTGATGCGCACGCCTTCGACCCTGCCATTCATTCGATTTTTGATTTGCCGCGAGAAAAATTTGATCGTGTCTTTATCGCTCTGCACGGGCGTTTTGGCGAAGACGGCACGGTACAGGGTGTGCTTGAGACCCTCAAAATTCCGTACACCGGTTCAGGCGTGATGGCGAGCGCACTCGCCATGGACAAGTGGCGTACCAAACTGGTCTGGCAAGCCGCTGGCATTCCCACACCGCGTTACCACGTCCTCACGCCAGATAGCGACCTTACCCGCGTGCTTGACGATCTTGGCCTGCCATTGATTGTCAAACCGGCACGAGAAGGCTCTTCCATTGGCGTGTCGAAGGTGAATATCGCCAGCGAGTTTCCGGCAGCCTTCAGCTTGGCGCAACGACTGGACCCGCTGGTCATCGCCGAGCAATTCATCGCTGGCCAGGAGTTGACCGCAGCCATTGTCGGCGATGACGCACTGCCGTTGGTTCGTATCGAGGCACCGGAGGGCAAGTACGACTACGCCAACAAATACTTCACAGAAGACGTGCGATATCACTGTCCAGCGGGTGTGCGTGCGGCGTTGGAGGATGAAATTCGTTTGATGGCGCTACGCGCCTTCCGTGTACTGGGCTGCTCCGGCTGGGGGCGTGCCGACTTGATTCTCCGGCCAGATGGCAGCTACGCATTTTTGGAGATGAATACCTCGCCGGGGATGACGGGGCACTCGCTGGTGCCGATGGCCGCACGGGCAGTTGGGCTCAGTTACCCAGACCTGTGTGTTCGTCTCCTCTCGCTCGCAAGGTGCAACCAATGATAGCCAGTGATCGCACATCCGGTCGCACATCGCCGCTTGCCGCGCCACGTAGTGGTACGGGTGGGGCACGTGTGGCGGGTCGTGTGGGCCTTCGCCCGGAACAGTCGGCCGATGTGCCTTTCCGTAATCGGCGTGTGGTGGTGATTGGCGCTGCAATCGTGGCCATGATCGTAGCTGCAGCACTGATGTGGTTCGCCCTTGGAGCACTACCGGAAGTTGGCAACCGCCTGCCGATTGAACGGGTGGTGTTTGTCAGTGCAACCAATACCGCGCTAACGGAGGTCGATGACGAAGCATTGAAGCGCGTGGCAAACGCACTCACCACAAGTGGAGCATCAATGCTGCAACTAGATTTGGTCGGGTTGGCATCGATTGTGAAGCAGGTGCAATGGGTGCGCGAGGCAACTATCCGCCGGCAATTTCCTTCCACCATTGTGGTGGCTATTGAGGAGCACAAACCCGTTGCGCGCTGGGTTGCCGATGCAACCGATGACTCACAAACTATCGAGACGTCAACACTCGTGAATAGTTTTGGTGATGTGTTTAGCGCAACCATCGCCGATGAGAGGCGCGAACAGTTGCCAAAACTCGCCGGGCCGGAGGGATCGTCCTTTGAAGTACTAACCCGGTACGTCGCGCTGCTGGCACCGCTGGCAACAATTGACCGTTCGCCGAAGTCGGTTGTTATGACGCCGCGCCGCGCTTGGCAAGTGAAGCTCGACAACGGCGTCGTGCTCGAATTGGGTCGTGCGGATGTTGATGAACGCATTGCCCGGTTTATTCACACTTACCCTGAATTACCGGCGCTGCAAGTTGCCGACGCCGTCGTTGATTTGCGTTATCAATCCGGTCTTACGATTCGCCACGCCAACACGCTCGTAGCGGGCGGCAAATTGACAAAGCCTGCACCAGCCAAGAAACCAACAGCATGAGTTACCACTGTACTGAATTTGCTGAATCCGAAAGATGGGAAAAGCCATGAACCGCGAAACCAAGAATCTGATTGTGGCGCTCGATATCGGCACATCGAAGATCGTCGCCATTGTCGCCGAGTTGACCGCTGAGGGTACGCTTGACGTGCTGGGCATTGGTCAGCATCCATCGCGTGGATTGAAAAAAGGCGTGGTGGTAAACATCGAAGACACGGTATCGGGCATTCAACGCGCGCTGGAAGAAGCTGAGCTGATGGCCGACGTAAAGATAAGGGATGTGATTACCGGCATCGCCGGCTCCCACATCAAGAGCTTCAACTCGCACGGTATGGTGGCCATTAAAGACCGCGAAGTTTCACAGTTCGACGTCGATCGTGTGGTGGAGACCGCGCGTGCGGTAAACATCCCAATGGACCAGCAGATTCTGCATATTCTTACTCAGGAATTCATCATCGACGGTCAGGAAGATGTGCGTGAACCGGTCGGCATGAGTGGTGTACGGCTTGAAGTGAAAGTGCACATCGTCACGGGTGCCGTCAGTGCGGCGCAGAACATCATGAAGTGTGTGCGGCGTTGTGGACTTGAGCCGCGTGATCTCGTGTTGCAGCCGCTGGCGTCTTCCATCGCCGTGTTATCGGCCGACGAAAAAGATCTCGGTGTGTGTTTGGTCGACATCGGTGGCGGCACCACTGATATTGCGGTGTTCACCGGCGGGGCGATTCGTCACACTGCGGTAATCCCGATTGCCGGTGATCAGATCACCAACGACATCGCCATGGCGCTGCGCACACCGACCAAGGATGCGGAAGATATCAAGATGGCTTATGGCTGTGCGCTGCGCCAGATTGCCAGTGTTAACGACGTCATCGAAGTGCCGGGTGTGGGGGATCGCAGTCCGCGCCAGATGTCTCGCCAGACGCTCGCCGAAGTCATCGAGCCGCGGGTCGAGGAGCTCTACGCGCTGATTCAACGTGAGCTGCGCAGCAGCGGCTTTGAAGAGTTGCTGTCCAGCGGCATCGTG
>JBEILF010000093.1:0-9767 GCA_040379385.1 Burkholderiales bacterium
GAGCGTTCGCGCCAGTCTGGTTAGGGAAAATCACACCAAGCTTGGCGATCAGCGCCTTATCTTCGGGCTTGTTGGAGCGAAGCAGTCGCGCGAAATAATAAGTATTGCTGATGGTGATGTCACACTCGCCTGCCGCAACCGCCTTGATCTGGTCGTTATCACCGCCCTTCGGTGCACGCGCCATGTTGGCCACAACCCCGCGCGCCCAGTCCTCTGCTGTCGCTGGGCCGTGTGCGGCGATGATCGAACTTAGCATGGAGATGTTGTATGGGTGGGAGCCGGAACGCACACAAATCTTGCCTTTCCATTTTGGGTCGGCAAGGCTTTCGTAATCAGGCAATTCAGTTGGGTTGAGTTTGCCCTTTGCATAAATGATCGGACGGGCACGAATCGAAAAGCCGAACCACGAGCCATCTGCCGCACGCAATTCAGCCGGGATGCTGTTCTCGAGGGCGCTTGATTTGATTGGCTGGAACAGTCCGGCCTCTTGTGCCTTCATCAAACGGCCCATGTCTACGGTGATAAGGACGTCCGCCGGACTACGGGTGCCTTCACTTTTCATTCGCTCAAGCAGCGGGTCTTCCGGCCCTTCGATACGGTTGATTTTCACCCCCGTAATTTTCTCAAAATTCGTATACAGCGCTTCGTCAGTTTGATAATGCCGAGACGAATAAAGATTCAGGACCTTACTGTCCGCAGCGGCGGTGGTCGAGGCAATGGTGGTGACGACTGTGGTAACTGCGGCGGCAAGGACTGTGGAAAGGGTTTTTTTCATAGCGGTATGATGGTATCCAAAGGTATTTAAGTCAGACTTCAAGACGGCGTTGTACAAGGCCGATGAAACCGACTATAATGCGAATGATTCTCATTTGTCAATTTGCGGCCTGATAAAACTCAGAGACTTATTGCGCCAAAAGACCAGAACATGACCCAACGCCTACTCAACATCCATCAATTGTCATTCGCCTACGCAACCGGCAAATCCACCTGCAAAGCGCTCAACTTCAAGATCAACGAAGGCGAAATTGCGTGCCTACTTGGCCAAAGTGGCTGCGGCAAAACGACTGTTTTACGATTGATCGCTGGATTTGAGCGACCCCTCGCCGGCAGCGTTCAAGTTGGCGGACGCGAACTCACGAGCCCCCGCGCATTCGTCGAACCGGAGGATCGGGGAATTGGTTACGTGTTCCAAGACTTTGCATTGTTCCCACACCTAACGATCGCCAAGAACGTTGCGTTTGGTTTACGCAAAATGTCGACGGAAGCGACAAACCGGCGCGTGGCCGAGATGTTGGATCTGGTCGGAATGACAAAGTACGGCACGCGCTATCCGCATGAGTTGTCCGGTGGACAGAGGCAACGCATCGCGCTTGCGCGTGCGCTTGCGCCGCGCCCATCACTGTTGCTGATGGACGAGCCGTTTT
Organism: Burkholderiales bacterium; assembly: GCA_040379385.1. Lineage (GTDB taxonomy): Bacteria > Pseudomonadota > Gammaproteobacteria > Burkholderiales > Usitatibacteraceae > UKL13-2. The sequence continues at coordinate 1,425 of JBEILF010000093.1, forward strand.
CCAGCCTGGATATCGAGTTACGCGAAAAACTGAGCTTGGAAGTACGCGAACTACTGAAGTCGCAACACATCACAGCACTATTTGTCACTCACGACCAAAACGAAGCGTTCTCCATCGCCGATACGGTCAGCGTGATGAATAAGGGCGTGATTGAGCAAACCGACACTGCGTACAATCTTTACCACCGCCCTGCTTCCCGGTTTGTCGCGGATTTTGTCGGCCAAGGCGTGCTGATTGCCGGTCGCGGCATGGCGGACAGAATGATCGACACCGAGCTTGGCAATATGCGCGCGGCCGACGATACCAGCGTGGCGATTGAGTCCGGTGCGGCATACGACGTTCTGCTCCGGCCTGACGACATTCAACATGATGACAATAGTTCGACCACCGCGATGGTGATGCATAAAGCGTTTCGCGGCGCGGACATTTTGTACACGCTGAGGCTCGACAGCGGCACCCAGTTATTGTCACTGGTGCCATCACATCACAACCATGAGTTGGGTCAAAAGATTGGCATCCGTACCGAAATCGACCACGTAGTGGCATTCCCAGCACGACGCGCAACCTAGTCGGCATGACCTGTGTGTAGGGCTGGCGTCGCAGGGTACACGCAGCGTGCGCATCATGCCACCGGACAAACGAGACAACGAACACGCCACGAAAAAAACACACAAAGGGAAAAACCCCTTTATCGACCTGCACTTTCAGGCAAAAACGTCCCTAAACGCCCGTCAATAATGGTGTTTATCTTATTGGGCTATCCAAGAAGCGTTAAATTTCTGCCAATGCTCCGCCGAAGAGTTAGCCTTTAGGAAGTCGCGCACAACGGCTTCCTCTGCCCGATACGCAGCTTCGTTCAACGCGCCACGCATGAGTTGGAAGCGCAAGAATACGAGATAGGTATTCATCACATCGGTTTCACAGTAATCGCGGATCGCTTGAATTTCGCCGCGTTGGTAGGCGTTCCAAACTTGTCCACCGTCCATTCCAAGCTTGCCGGGAAATCCACACAGCTGTGCAAGGGCATCAAGCGGCGCGCTGGCCCGAGGCTGATACATCGCCAGCAGATCCATCAAGTCCAAATGCCGCATATGGTAGCGACTGATGTAGTTGTTCCACTTAAAGTCGCGGTCGTCTTCGCCCATGTCCCAGTAACGTGGCGCAGCGACGCCGTGCACCAGTGCGCGGTAATTCAGCACCGGCAGGTCGAATCCGCCGCCGTTCCACGAAACCAGCTGCGGCGTGTACTTTTCAATACCTTTAAAGAATTGTTGGATGAGGTATTTTTCATCATCTTCCGCTTTTCCGATCGACCATGCGCGCAGCCCATCGTCGGTGCGCAGCACACACGAGATGGCGCAGACGCGCTGCACGTGATGCGGTAAAAAATCGCTGCCGGTTTGTTGGCGGCGACGCTGAAACGCGAACTCCGCGACGGCATCAGCGCTCAACCCGGCGTCAAGTTCATGGAGTTGACGCAGTCCTTCAATGTCGGGGATGGTTTCGATATCAAAGACGAGTATTGGGGTCATGGCTTGCGCGGGAGAAACAATGGTCGCATTCTCGCATCTCTGGTACGTGTTTCCGCGCGCGAAGCCCTACAGGGGGATCAAACGCTGTCTAGACTGGGAAGACGCCGGTCGAAAGGTATCGATCACCACGATCACAGACGATATGCACAATCACCGCGTCACGTACTTCCCGCGCCACCCGTAGCGCAGCTGACAGCCCACCACCTGAAGAAATGCCCGCAAAGATGCCCTCTTCAGCCGCAAGACGGCGCGTCATGTCTTCCGCCTCGATCTGCGTGACTTCCAACACACGATCGACGCGCGACGCGTCGAAGATCTTTGGCAAATAATCGGCACCCCATTTACGAATGCCCGGCACGTTTGCGCCATCTGCCGGGTGCACCCCGATGATTTGTATCGCAGGGTTCATTTCCTTCAAGTAACGCGACACCCCCATGATAGTCCCGGTCGTCCCCATCGTGGCGACGAAGTGCGTAACCTTGCCTCCGGTTTGCTGCCAAATCTCCGGCCCGGTGCCTTCGTAGTGGGCCAGCGGGTTGTCCGGATTGGCGAACTGGTTCAGGATCATCCCTCCGCGCTGCCGCTGGATGGCTTCAGCGTGATCACGTGCGTACTCCATAGCGCCCTTGTCTTTGGGCGTGAGCACTAGCTCGGCACCATAGGCGCGCATGGTTTGGCGACGTTCAACGGAAAGGTTATCCGGCATGACCAACACCATCTTGTAGCCTTTAATGGCGGCGGCCATGGCAAGCGCGATACCGGTGTTTCCAGAGGTGGCCTCGATCAGCGTGTCACCCGGCTTAATATCACCACGCGCCTCTGCGCGGGTGATCATCGACATCGCGGCACGATCCTTTACCGAACCCGCAGGATTGTTGCCCTCAAGTTTAGCCAACAGCACGTTGCTGGCATGGACACCGGATCGCGCTGGAATACGCTGTAGCTGCGCCAGCGGAGTATTTCCAATTGTCTGTTCAATTGAATTCATTTGGTCCTCAAGTGTGTGGCGAGGCTGTCGATAAAATCGCGGACAAATCCGCGTAAGTAGGCATTCTTCCGGTAAGCAAGTTTAGTCACCCGCTCGGGGAATAGTTTGGCTCCATCCAGCACCACTAAATCGTGATCACGCGTATCGACCGCCATTCCCGCGATGATGCCTATACCTAACCCCTCACGGACGTAAGTCTTGATGACGTCGGTGTCAATGGCCGTGAGGACCAGATCAATGTCGAGCCCGGCGTTTGCAAACGTTTCATCCAGCGCCGACCGGCCTGAAAATGCCGCGTCGTAAGTGACGATCGGGTACTGGGCAATCTTCGCCAACGTGAGGCGTTTTTCGGTACTTAATGGATGTGACTTCGTCACGATCACACAATGATGCCAGCGATACAACGGCTCGGTGACAAGCTCCGGATAACGGTCAAGCGTCTCCGTGGCAATGGCGAGATCGGCTTCTCCGGCGATCACCATTTCAGCCAGTTCACGGGGCGCGCCCTGACGCAAGCTAAGGCGAACATTGGGATACTTTTTCAGAAATGCCTTCACCACTTGCGGCAGCGCATACCGCGCCTGCATATGCGTGGCCGCAATTACCAATTCACCGCGATCAGCATCGGCAAATTCGCGCCCGACGCGTTTGAGGCTGTCAACTTCGCCGAGTAGCCTCTCGCATATCTTCACGACAGCCTCACCTGCGGGGGTGAGCGCTGTTAAGCGTTTTCCCTGCCGGACAAAAACGTCGATACCCAGCTCATCCTCAAACTCGCGGACCTGGCGCGAGACCCCAGGTTGCGACGTGTGCAAGGCCATTGCTGCGTGGGTGAGATTGAGGTCCTGCCGGGCGATTTCGCGCACATAACGGATTTGCTGAAGATTCATAAGGGGGATTCAGTGTTGTTAGGCGACACAACCAATGTGGAAAAGCTGGAAAACGGTAAATCACGAACTGGTTTGAAAAGAATCGCGACGTCGCGTATATACGATTTAGGCATTTATAACATCAATTAAGTTGTTTGAATTATATAACAAGCCGATTAAGATGTGCGTCTGTTAATCAAACGCTTGAACTCAAATGAACATCAAAACTAGCAAACAGCAGCCGATTCTTCTACGTGCCGCTTTCAGTTTGATCGCGGCGTTGGTCGGGCTCTCCCCCGCCCTTTCATCAGCAGAGACCGGCCCCGCCGAAGTCCGGCTCGACTTTGCGTTTTACTCGCCGCCCAGCTTGGTCATCCGCAAGTTTGGCTGGGCGGAGCAGGAGTTCGCCAAATCGAGCACCAAGGTACGCTGGGTACAGTCGGCGGGTAGCAACCGTGCGTTGGAATATCTCGCTGCGGATGCGGTCGATTTTGGCTCGACTGCCGGGCTGGCGGCGGTGTTGTCGCGGGCGAACGGCAACCCGATCAAGACTGTGTTTGTGTATTCACGTCCAGAATGGACAGCGCTTGCCGTGGCAAAGGATTCGCCGATCAAAACGCTAGCTGACCTGAAAGGTAAAAAGATCGCTGCGACCAAAGGCACCGATCCGTTCCTTTTCACCCTGCGTGCGCTGCAGACGGTCGGGTTGTCGAAAAATGATGTTGAGTTGGTACACCTGCAGCACGCCGACGGGCGGGTAGCACTAGAACAAAAGCGTGTGGATGCGTGGGCGGGGCTCGACCCGCTGCTTGCGGCGAGTGAACTAGAAGCCGGGACACGCATCATCTACCGCAACGTCAGCTTCAACACTTACGGCTTCTTGAACACCACAGAGAAGTTTGCCAAGCGGTATCCGGAGGCGGTTGAACGCACGGTGCGCCTGTATGAACGCGCTCGCTACTGGATACAAAAGAACCCTGAGGAAGCCGCAAAATTATTGGCCGACGAAGCCAACATCAGCCTTGTGGTGGCCAAGCGCCAACTGGCACGCACTGGTTTCGATGAATCGATTCCCGGCCAGTCACATCGCGCTGCGTTGAAGGCCGCAGCGCCAATTCTGATCGCCGAAGGGCTGGTAAAGCCAGGCACCGATGTGGCAAAGGTAATTGATGATTTGGTGACCGAAGCGCCCGCAACAAAAGTCGCGCTGCGCTTCCCGCATGGCACGACGCGCTGATCGTCCGATTATTGTATGACCATTCACGTATGACCACTCCCGCCATCAGTCCCCGACCGCTTGCGTTGTTTCGTTCGCCCCTGTTTCGGTCGCTCCGCTTTCGACCGACCATCCGCCGCCAACCACGCAACTGGCGTCTGGCATTTCCGTTGGGGCTGGTGCTGCCGATTTCCGCTTTACTGATCTGGGAAGCCGCCAGTGCGCTGGGCTGGATCACAGCGCACCTGTTGCCGCCACCTTCGGCACTGTTGCGAACGTTGATCTCACTTGCCCAAGACGGCAGTTTGGCCACGCACATTGGGGTGAGTTCAGCACGCGTACTGACAGGTTTTGTCATTGGTGTTTGGTTTGGGCTGGCGCTCGGCGCAGTGGTAGCGCTTAACCGCCGCGTGAATGGCTTGATCGACCCTTCGCTACAAGCGCTTCGTGCTGTGCCATCGCTCGCCTGGGTGCCGCTGTTGCTGCTCTGGCTCGGGATAGATACAGCACCAAAACTGACGCTGATTGCCATTGGCACATTTTTCCCGATGTATCTTTCCACGTCGGCAAGCCTACGCGACGTTGACCGCAAACTCATTGAAGTCGGACGACAACTTGGCTTTAGTCAACGCCAATTGCTGACCAAAATCTACCTACCGGCCGCCCTACCTGGGCTCTTCACCGGCCTGCGGACGTCACTGGGTCTGGGCTGGATGTTTCTGGTCGCAGCCGAGCTCATCGCGGCCACCTCGGGCCTTGGCTACCTACTCACCGATGGCCGTGAAACCGGTCGCACGGATTTGGTACTGGTGGCGATTATCACGCTGGCGCTACTGGGTAAGTCGAGTGACGCCGTGCTGGTGTACATAGAACGGCTTAGTTTGCGGTGGCGCGACGTAGCCGATCCACACTTGCGCGACGATCACCAAGACGAAAAACATGCGTAGTCTGGTCGAGCGTCAATCGGAGGACGAGAACATGCATGCATCGATTCACCTGCCAACTGAGTCCAGCACAAATCAGCACAACGCCGCCCCACCCCGCCTGCGGGTCGCCATCCAACAAAAGCGTTACGGTGCGAAGGCGGTATTGGGCAACATTGAGTTCAACGTCCATGCTGGCGAAATCATCGCCGTGTTGGGCGCGTCTGGCTGCGGCAAAAGCACACTGCTACGCGCCATCGCCGGGTTGGATCAAAACTGGCAGGGCAACATCGAAATTCACGCCGCGAACAACAACCGCGCAGCCATTGTCGGCGTCGTTTATCAAGAGCCGCGTTTGATGCCTTGGTTAACGGTGGAAGAAAACATCGCGCTCGCCTCAGTCGGGGTGCCCGCAGCGGGGTCTAGTTCTGGGCCCCATGCAAGCCGCGAACAAACACTCGCACTCGGCACATCTGGAAAAGTTACAAACCCTATTGTTGACGGACTTCTTCAGGCGGTTTACCTTGAAAATGCCCGCCATTGCTTGCCAAAGCAACTTTCCGGCGGCATGGCGCAGCGGGTTGCCATTGCGCGCGCATTGGTCCGCGCCCCCGACGTGTTACTGCTGGACGAGCCGTTTTCGGCGCTTGATATTCTCACGCGGCGACGCTTGATCAGCTTGACACGCGAAGTCACTGCGCGTTTTCAGACCGCCACAGTGCTCGTCACGCACGACCCCGACGAAGCGGTTCGGCTGGCGGATCGGGTTGTTGTGCTGGCACACTCTTTAGTTAAGCGAGGCGATGAATCCGGGGCAACCATTTGTGCGGATATCCGACCGTCGGCGGACCCGGCGGATAAGTTTCACGAAGTTGAGGGTATTATTGCTACCCTGCAACAACACAAGCGGCCGACTCACCGCTAGCTGCGAGCGCGCATGTCCTCCTCTTTTCCCGATGTCAAGACAATCGCCGTACAGCTCGCCGCCGTGCAGGCCCCATTAAAAACACACTACCGAGAAGACGCCGACGCAGCACGACTCGTGCTCACGGCGACCGGCAAAGTCGTGCAAGAAAGAATCGCGTGCGACGTTGAAACACATCTTGGCACGATGCGTTCGGGCCTCCACCCAGCCACCGGTGGCGATGGTACGCTGGCGTGTTCCGGCGATATGTTGCTTCAGGCGTTGATTGGTTGCGCCGGCGTCACGCTGGCGGCGGTTGCCACTGCCATCGGCGTGGTGATTCGTGATTCGAAGGTTGACGCCGAGGGCGATCTCGATTTTCGCGGCACGCTCGGCGTGGATAAAACGGCCCCGGTCGGCTTCACGGCAATCCGCATGACCCTTGTGCTCGACACCGACGCCAACGACGCGCAACTCGAAACGCTGAAGAAATTGACCGACCGTTATTGTGTGGTTTACCAAACGCTTGCCAAAGGTGTACCGATTCAGACCACATTCGCACGAATGGCTACCTAAATAACCGACACGGCTGCCTTACGAGCGAAGTTCATGGTGTATACAACGACCGGCCAATAAAAAAGCCCCGCGACTGCGGGGCTTTTTACTCTACGTAAGCGCCCTACTTATTTGGCGCGTCGTCTTTCTTTGTAGCGGCCTTCTTGTCATCGTTGTTAGCGTCTGCTTTCTTTTCATCTTTCACTGGCTTATCGGACTTTTCCTTTTTCTCCGATTTCGCCTCGGCCTTCGGCGCTTCCTTAGGCGCAACTTTTGTATCAGCCTTCTTCTCTTCCTTCATCGGCTTGTCGGCCTTCTTGGCCTCAGCTGGCGCGGCCTTCTCTTCTTTCTTAGGCACCGCCGCAGCAGGCTTGGTATCGGCCTTGGCAGGTGTCGCCGCAACGGTTGTTTTGCCCGAAAAACTCACGTCCTTTTCGATTTTTTTCAATATTCCTTCGCCAATTCCAGGCACATTGCCGAGGTCGGCCGCAGACTTGAACGGGCCATTCTTTTTCCGGTGGTCGATGATCGCTTGCGCCTTGCCTTCGCCGATGCCATTCAATGTCGTGAGTTCTTCTTTGGTGGCTGTGTTTACGTTGACTGCCGCAAACGCCATGTTCACGACCGCTAAAAATGCAACGAGCAAACTGATCAGTTTTTTCATTTCTATTCCCGAATTCCAGTTAGGTTGATGATGCAAAGGTACAGGGCAACGTACCTGTTTTGCGAGTCATACCTAGATCACCAAGTTGCCGCAGGCTGAATCACATACCGAAAAACGTTTGCCACGTTTCACGGTTGACACCATTATTGACCGTCTGGCCATTCCTTGCTTGCGGGCGGACTAGGAGATCACTGCGCTGCAAGCCAGGGAATGTAGTTCGCCACTCCCTGCTCCCCCGTCAAAAATTCATCGGTGTAGCCAGCGGCCCGCAGATTGGACAAATCTGCCTGAGTGAAGCTCTGATACTTACCCTTCAACGCATCTGGAAAAGGTATGTATTCCAAGGTGCCCGCGGATAGCAGCTCGGCCAACGTCTTGGGCGGCTTACCTTCCAGCGCAAGACAGGCGTTTACAGTGGCCACGGCGGCATCGTTAAAGTTCTGGCTGCGCCCCGTGCCGAGGTTGAAGATACCCGAGACGCCGGGATTGTCGAGGAAGAATAGATTGACGCTCACCACGTCTTCGACCGAAACAAAATCCCGACGTTGCTCGCCATCCGCGTAGCCGTCGGTTCCGGCAAAAAGCTTGACCTTTCCGGTTGCACGGTACTGATTAAAGAAGTGGTATGCCACGGAGGCCATCCGGCCTTTGTGGGATTCACGCGCGCCATAAACATTGAAGTAACGGAATCC
>JBEILF010000094.1:0-9573 GCA_040379385.1 Burkholderiales bacterium
ATTCAGCGAATGCTCGACTGGAAGGTCGATAGCATCATCAGCGACTATCCTGATCGTGTGATCGCTGCGCGGCGAAGATAGTGTCAGCCGACGAGATGTGCAGGATCCTGCATATCTACTTTTCACATTCAGCATGAGAAATCGTTCGTTCGCAGATGCCGCGAGCCTCGCTAAGATGTCGTTGTGGTTGCACGGTTCGCAAGCAGTGACTCTCCCAGCGCCGTGAAATCTCATTCTCCTCCGAGAGCGTTTTAACGCGGTGCCCCTCCGTGCACCGCGTTTTTTTTGGTGCTGAGGCTTTCGCTTATACGGAAGTTTGCTTGGCGGCTAGCTCTGAACCCACGGCAATCCCGCATGACGCCAGCCACCACGATTGCCGCGATGCCCCTGCTCATCCAGGTCGCCTTCAAATCCACCGATGATGTTGCAGGCCTTCTTGTAATCTGCAGCTGCCTCAGGCACACCGCCTCACCACAGACTACCTCTGTTCGACCTCAATCAGTGCCTTCAGAAAAGCCTCGTCGCAGCTTAGTTTTTTCGCCAGTGCGCTCGTTGGTTCGACGACCCGCCAAAACGGCGTGACCTCGTCAGCACCCTTGCCTGACGCAAGAGCCTCTAGAGAAGCTTCAGCAACAATCCGCAAAAAAATACCGGTTGATACAGGGCATGTCGCTTGTGCGCGGTGTCGCCGCGCGAGTTCATTGCGCATGCGCACCACAGTGCGCGTTTCGCCCCTAGGAATTTCATCGATATATTTTGCGACCAGCGCGGGCGTCGCGACCAGGAGTGTGCTGCCAGCCGGAATACCGGCAAAAGGCTTGTCGAGAACGACCAGCTTTTGCTTTCGTGACTTTTGCATCTTTGCCGCCCAGGAAAGCGACTTTGGCGCTTTGCTCGGCGTTGTGCCCTTCTGCGTTGAGCGTTTGGAGTGACTCATTGGTACAGCCTCATCTGGAAACTAGATGTAGCGAGCATACTGCGGCGGCAGTCGGCTACACAATAATCCCCGCTTTTCCCTTTAGCATTCAGTAGCTTAGCGCTTTCTCCCGGCAGTCGCACGGCCAAAAGAGGCCACATTGTGATATCCGCAATTGCGGCTTGTCAGCCTCTTCCGAGTTAGAAATTGGCGCTTGGGAATCTTTTGCTTAGCCGATATCGCGATGCCGGCTGTGTGGTACGAGTGAGCCTTCGCGCCACAAGGCGGCCGTTCACTGCTTCGAATTTCTTAGCTCTGTACCCAGGGCAGTCCGGCATGCCGCCAGCCGCCGCGATTGCCGCGATGGCCTTGTTCGTCGAGATCGCCCTCGAATCCGCCGATTATGTTGTGGGCCTTGGTGAAGCCCGCGGCTGCTGCAGCGACACCCGCTGCGTGTGAGCGAACGCCGCTTCGGCACAGCAGCAATATGACGTCATCCGGCTTTGCGACGGCGAGCAGTTGTGGAATGAAGTTTGGATTGTTGACGCACTGGGGATAGATTTTCCAGGGCACCAAGCTGGAGCCGTGGACGCGTCCGACGTATTCATGTTCAAACGCATACCGCACATCGATGATCTTGGCACCCGCCTGCTGCAACTCAAAGGCTTCTGCCGGCGTGACTTCGCCCGCGTAGGGGAGTGACTTTGCGGCGCCGCGTGTTGCGGCGAAGGCACTGATGTTTTGCAAGATCTCGGCAGATGTGGGTGTCATGTTCACAGAGGGGCGGAAAGAGTGATTCGATACATAGTAAACACTTTTTGCAATCTGATTGCCAGTAGTTGACTTCACCAAAGCGCGCCCCTCGGTTAGAGTGCGCCTATTCAATTTGCCGGAGACTGCGTTGAAGACCCCTCGCATTTTCAAGACCGCATCCGCATTCCGGGCGTGGCTTGCCAAGAACCATAATTCGGCGACCGAGCTCTATGTTGGGCATTACAAAAAGGCTTCCGGCAAGGTTGCGATGACCTACGCAGAGGCGGTCGATGAAGCACTCTGCTTTGGTTGGATCGATGGCGTGGTCAACAAGGTTGATGATGAGATGTACATGCACCGCTGGACACCACGTAAGGCAGGTTCAATCTGGAGTCTTGTCAACGTTAAGCACGTCGAGCGGCTGGTGGCCGCCGGGCGCATGATGCCCGCTGGGATGGCAGCATTTGAAGCGCGATCTTCAGCCAAGACAGGCATCTATTCCTTCGAGCAGCAAGAACCGGTGCAGTTTTCCGCGAAGCAACTCAAAACATTCAAAGCTAACAAAGCTGCATGGGCGTTTTGGATGCGGCAGGCGCCAGGCTACCAGCGGGTCTGCACGTTTTTTGTGACGAGTGCCAAGCGCCCGGAGACCCAAGAAAGACGTCTTGCACTACTGATTGCGGATTCCGCTCAAGGCGTGAAGCTGGCTGAGGCAGTTGGAAAAAGCCGCAAGAAGTAGTTCCACTGCAGGCGGAGACACACTAGAACTTCATTTCTAGGTTAACGCGAATCTCCATTCTTGAGGGCGTACGGCCGGTGTCGCCGCGCGTGCCGGTTGCATCGACGTATTTAGAGGTGCCGACGTTGTCTTCTCGGAGAATATTTGCCAACGTAAGGGGGATTTGATCTTTCTTGGTAAATTTCCACAAGCCGTAGAAGTCGACTTCGCGTCTCGCCGGCTAACTCTCGACTGCGCGCAATAAAATCAGCCTAGACCGGCTTCCTCTCGGCGGCCAATACTGTCCGGTTCTCCTCTTGTTCGAACTTGCCAATGCTGCCTTTTGTCCGGCGCAGCAGGAAGTCTGCTTTCCCAATCCACAGGGTGACTTGGCTTCCGTCGCTAGGCATGTTGCCGGTGACGACGTAGCAATTGACATCACCCAACATTTCTTCGGCGATCAGCGTTAGGTTCTTCGCGCGGATGGCGGACGCGCCCCAGCCTTTCAGAGCATCTGGATCGATCATCGGCACGACTCCGGCTGCGCTGCCCATTGATGTACCCGTGAGAGTTGCAACCGCGAGTGCAAGTGATTCCCTAGAATCGATTTTCGGTTCCTGCATCGGGTACTGGGTCCAAAGCTTATACACGCCGCCCTCGGGATAGAGGCGGGTCGTTGTTATTAGGTGCTTGAGCGGTGGAAAAGGATGGTGGCTGATGTACTCAAATCGAAGTCCGGATTTGCGGTCGTATTCCGTTTTGAACTTGACTTCGGAACTTCCACCTGGCAACGCCACAACCACCGTGCCTTCATCGCGGTAGGCCGATAGCGACTTATAGCGATCAGCCATCCGCTGGACTATCTCTTGCGCGCCCGCCGGGTTGGATTTCTCGGTACCGCTCTGTGCATGCGTTGTCGGCGAAACGGTCGCCCACAACAGGCAGGCCACCAACGCGATCTGCTTCATTACCAGTGAATACCTTGCGTAATCTGCGCAAACGCCACCGCTTCTGGCGTCATTTCCACTTCCTTGGCAGCTTCACCCTTCTTGCCCTGTGCAGCAGTGGAATCGGGGAACATACGGAAAGCCGCATTTAGGATGATTTGCGTCAGCTTTGGTGACACAGCATGCAGGATCGCGCCTGCAATACCCAAACGGGTTGCGATACGAACAGGCTTGTAGACGATCGCTTCGACCACCAAGTCTGCCGCTTGTTCGGGTGACAGCGTTGGCACCGAGTTGTACATCTTGGTCGGCGCGATCATTGGTGTACGCACCAGCGGCATGTTGATGGTGGTGAAGTTAATATGGTTATCAACAAACTCGGACGCTGCACAGCCGGAGAATGCGTCGAGCGCTGCCTTTGAAGCAACGTAAGCCGAGAAACGTGGCGCCTGCGTCAGCACACCAATCGACGAGATGTTGATAATGTGGCCGCTGTTTTGTTTCATCATTGCCGGTAAGAAACCCATGATGAGTCGCAAGCTGCCGAAGTAGTTTAGCGACATAGTACGCTCAAAGTCATGGAAGCGGTCGAACGAGTTCGCAATTCCGCGGCGGATTGAGCGGCCAGCATTGTTGACCAAATAGTGGCACGTGCCGAAGTCTTTCAACACGGCGGCGACTAGCTTGTCACAATCGTCCAGGCTGGAGAGGTCGCACGAGTAGAACTTCGCGGTACCACCTGTTGCCTTGATTTTGGCGAGAGTTTCTTTGGCTTTTTCCGCGTCACGCGCGACGATGACCACTTTTGCACCAGCTTCCGCCATCTTCAGCGCAGTCGCTTCGCCGATGCCGGATGTACCACCGGTGACCACCACCACTTTGCCTTCAACTTTACCGCGGAGTGTGCGGTCGATGAAAAGGTCAGGGTCGAGGTTACGTTCCCAGTAGTCCCACAGACGCCATGAGTAATCCTGAAGTTTGGGCACACTGATGCCGGAGCCCTTCAACGCTTTTACGGTCTCGCGGTTATCAAACTTGGTCGGGTAGGAGATGAAGGAGAAGATGTCCTTTGGAATCCCCAGATCGGTCAGGATCTGGTTACGCGCACGACGCACCGGTGCAACTGACATCAAACCTTGCAGGATGTAGTCCGGCATGAAACTGAACATTTTGGCGTTCAGGCGCATGGTCATCTGCGGCGCGTGTGCGTCCTTGGCGAACGTGTTGAGGATTTCGCCGATACGCATCGGCTCCGGATCAGTCAAATGGAAGCAGCCACCGTCCAGCCCTTTTTTGTGTGCGATGTAGTCCATCGCATCAACGACATAATCGACTGGCACAATATTGATGCGGCCACCTTCGATGCCAATCGTAGGCATCCATTGCGGCAATATCTTGCGCGTCTTTTGGATGAGCTTAAAGAAGTAATACGGCCCATCTATCTTGTCAATTTCGCCAGTCTTGCTGTGGCCTACCACCATACCTGGGCGATAAACCCGCCATGGCGTTTTGCATTCACTGCGAACAATGGCTTCGGAGTCGTGTTTGGTGCGGAAGTATGGGTGGTCAAGTTCTTCGGCCTCTTCAAACATATCTTCACGGAAAGTGCCATCGTACAAGCCGGCTGCGGCGATAGAAGAAGTGTGGTGGAAACAGCCGGCCTTGATGGCTTCAGCAAGTTCAACGGCATTGCGCGTGCCGTCAATATTGGCCACGATTTGTGAAGCTGCATCCGCCGACATGTCGTAGATGGCGGCGAGGTGAAAGAAGTGCGCTACTTTACCCCTGAGTTTGGTGATGTCGGCCGGTGCCAAGCCTAACTTCGGTTTGCTCAGATCACCATTAATGGCGACCACACGTCTTTGTGTTTTGGGATCCAGGCCCCACCACTTGACGACCTCGTCAAATTTTTTCATCGACTGTTTGCGCACGAGTACGTAAATCGTGCCCGCTTTCCCGCTGTCGCGCTTGAGCAGATTGGTGACTAGAAACTTGCCGACAAAACCCGTCGCGCCAGTGACGAAATAAGTCATGGAAAACTCCTCAATAATCGTTGCAGTTGGTCTATTTATTATTTGCGGCCGCAGTGCTTGTTTCGCTTTGCGGGCGATGCACATTGTTTAAGTTTACACCGCTCCCCTGCCGCTTGGCATCGGCACGCGCATAGCGGAGCGCGACAAACTTTTTTAAGTCGCCGCAGTGACACAATGCAAAAAAGTCGTGAGCTGGCGGGCAGTTGCAAGCGAAAATGCCTGAAAAAAGCCGCCGAGTAAGGTGTTTTGAGTCTTCCTCCCATGAGGCGGGCCGTTGCCATTAGTGTGAATCCTCTAATCCCGCCGCCTAGACTTGTGGTCGTTCCATCGCAAGCGAACTTGATGTAAGTTCCATATCGCGCCTCGACTCTTCGTCGGCTGCTCGTCTGGCGCAATCACCCAAGGAGTTTCACATGGCAACAATAGTGACCAAACGCAGTGTACGCACAAAATCAACGGCCAAGCGCGCGGCGAGCAAGGCGGCAGCAACCCGTGTCACTATGACACCGCGTAGCGTGGCCCTGGCAGGCATCGGTGCCGGAGCGTCCGCAATTGAGCGTGCGCAGAGCGAGGCAGTGAAGGTCTATTCGACAATCATAAAGCAGGCTGGCACGCTACGCAGCCTGACCGGCGACGCAGCCGACAAGCTCGCTGCCAAGACCGGTATGTTTGTCCGCAAGGGCAAGAAGATCCAAAACAAAGCGGCGCTGACAGCACAGGCGCAGGCTAATGATGCTGCCAAAGAAGTGAAGGCATTTGCCAAGAAGAGCCAGAAAGCCCTGGAACAAAATGTGGCGAAGTCCATCGACGCCGCAGTCGCGAATGCCAAAGAAGGCGTGACTCGTCTTGAGCATGTGTTTGAGACGCGTGTTGCCAGAACACTCAACACCTTTGGTGTGCCATCAGCAAAGAACATTCGTGAATTGCAGACACGTATGGCTGACCTGCAGAAGGTATTGAATCAGTTGAACAGCCGCGGCGCGCGCGCTTAGTTCAGTCATCAATGGGCTGTGCGGCCAGATAGCTTTGTTGAGCAGCGGACTGATTAGAGCGACCGGAAGGGGGCATCAATGATGTTCCCTTTTTTGTATCGGCAAGAAGCAAAACACAACAGTTCTTCGGAGTGAGTGTGGCGGAAAAGTCCTCTAACCGTAAGGCCGCCCAGGCGCGTAAGAGAGTCTCGGCCAAGCGTTTGCCATCCCCGCCGGTTGGCGCGCCACGGGCGAAGATCGGCTTGGCGCTCGCCGGAGGCGGCCCGCTTGGTGCCATGTATGAAATTGGCGTGTTGATGGCCCTCGATGAGGCGCTTGATGGGCTAAATCTCAATGAGATGGACGTCTACGTTGGTGTCTCAGCGGGAAGCTTTATCTCCGCCGGGCTTGCCAATAGGTTATCGCCAGCGGAGATTTTCCAGCTTTTTATCGAAAACAAAGCGGCCGACAAACGCACCGGCGCGTTGAAGCCGGAAGTCTTTCTCCGGCCCGCGTTTCGCGAGTATTTTCGCCGCATAAAGATGCTTCCGCCGTTATTTGCAGAAGCACTCTTTGGGTACGTGGGCAAAAAGGTGCGCCATCCATTCACCAGCGCTGCGCTGGAGAGTTTTGCGCCGCTAGCACGGGCGTTGCCAACGGGGGTGTTTGAAAACGAAGCCATCCGCAAGTTTTTGCATGGTACTTTTAGCCAGGCTGGGCGTACCGACGATTTCCGTAGGCTCGACAGGAAGCTCTACTCGATAGCCACCGATCTGGATACCGGCGTGTCGGTGCGTTTTGGCGGTCCCGGATACGATCACGTCCCTATTTCGCAGGCTGTACAGGCGTCTGCGGCGCTGCCGGGGTTGTTTCCGCCGGTCGAAATCGATGGCCACCACTATGTGGATGGTGCGCTAAAAAAGACGCTGAATGCGTCGGTGGCGCTCGAAGAGGGCGCGGCGCTGGTCTTGTGTGTAAATCCGCTCGTGCCATACGACGCTAACAACGTAAGGCGCAGGCGCGGCCGGCAACTTAGGAAGCTCGCCACAGGCGGGTTGCCTACGGTTTTGTCGCAGACCTTTCGCGCCATAATTCATTCGCGAATGCATGTTGGCCTACAAAAGTACCTCACGCAGTACAAGGACCGCGATGTGGTTTTGTTCGAGCCGGCTTCCGACGACGCCGAAATCTTCTTTACCAATTTGTTTTCGTACGCAACACGTAAACGAATTTGTGAACACGCCTATCAGCGTACGCGACAGGACTTGTTGAAGCGTCGGCATGAACTGGAGCCTATTTTTGCAAAGTACGGTATCACACTGAATCTTGCGGTATTGCGTGACGAAAGTCGCACCCTAGACAGTGGCCTCCTCAGGCGACCGAGACAGTTGCCGAAGTATGAGCGGCTGCACGACGCGAGCCTTGATCTGTCCGACGCGATACTTGAGTTGGAGAGGTTCGTCGCCCGGACAAGGCGTCGGGCATCTTTTCCGGCCAGTCCGCAGTAAGTCCCCCAGAGCGATATTGGGGCACCTTGTATGCGAGCAGGCTTAGGATCGGCTTGTACGGTGTAACATTTCGACATGTCTACCTTTGCACCTCACGGCTTCCGCCCCCCATCAGCGCCGCCGCCGTCCCGCTCGGCGCGCACTCGCGAACGTATATTAAAGGTGAGCCTAGATCTGTTTAACCAGGACGGCGAGTCAAACGTCACCACCGGGCATATTGCCGATGAACTCGACATTTCGCCCGGCAACCTGTATTACCACTTCCGCAACAAGGACGAAATCATCCGGCACTTGTTTGCGGAATTTGAAAAACAAATCGATATCGCTCCCGGGCCAATCATCGACGCCGGTTCGGCCATGGAAGATCTGTGGCTCTATCTGCACATGATGTTCGAGCGTATCTGGCAGTATCGCTTTCTCTACCGGAATCTGGACGATTTGCTTGCGCGCGATACCAAGCTTAAGTCGCACTTCAATATTATCATCAGCCACAAACGCGACGCCATTCGTACGATGTGTGAGTCGCTGGTAGCGGCGAAGGCCATGAACGCGACAACCAAAATCATCGAGGCACTCGCCGAGAATATTCTTGTTGTTGCCACCTATTGGCTTAATTACGAAAACTTAAAGCACCGCGCGGGAATTCAGAATCATCCGGAGAAGCATCTGACCCGGGGTGTATATCAAGTAATGTGTTTAATCGCGCCGTATCTAGGTGGTGGGGCGAAGGAGCATCTCGACCACCTGTTGGAAATCTATACCCAGTAATGGACGACAGACAATCGTAGCGCAACGAGAGGACGGAGAACATGGCGAACGCAAAATGGGCCAAAACGCCGGTCGACGGCAAATCAGTGACATATGCTGGCGACGCGCTGAAAAAAGCATGGGAAGGCTTGCACAAAGGTGACAACGAGCTCTACCCGAAGGACGCCGATTTGCAAGAGGCGTGGCGCGCATTTCATGCGGGAGATTTTGCCAAGGCGGCAGAGTTGGGCGCTGGGCACGTGGTCGCGGTGAAAGCAACCTCAATTTACGCCAATCATGTCGAGAAAAAGGTTGCCGTCAAAACCAAGCTGTTTCAGGATGCCATGGAACTGGCGGATGGGTTGATGAAGTCAGAGCCTAGCAACGCGAATGCCTATTATCAGTATGCCTATGCAGCCGGGCGCTACGCCCAATCGATTTCAGTGATGAAGGCGCTTAAAGACGGTTACGGTGGCAAGATCAAGGCTGCGCTTGAAACGGCGCTCAAGCTTGACCCAAAGCACGCCGACGCTCACACCGCGATGGGCGCCTACCATGCGGAGATTATTGACAAGGTGGGCGCGATGATGGGCAAGCTCACGTATGGTGCCAACAAGGATGAGTCGGTGAAGCATTATGAAACAGCACTCAAGCTTAACCCGCAGTCGCCTATCGCGACAATCGAATATGCGAATGGCTTGTTAATGTTATTCGGCGATCAGCAAGTCGATAAGGCCACCAAGCTTTATGACAAGGCGGCAAAGATGAAAGGGCGTGACGCGATGGAACTAATGGACATCGAAAGCGCTCGGGCTGAACTGGAAGACGAATGATTTGGAAAAGTCTACTATCTAAAGCCATTTTCAATCCGTTTGGTCTGAGGATGCCCGCCGAATGGTTACTTTGGTATTGATTAATCATGCCCGTTACGCTCACCGACATACAAGCCGCACATCAACGTATCAAGCCACACATCCACC
>JBEILF010000095.1:0-9329 GCA_040379385.1 Burkholderiales bacterium
CTTGAGCCCGTGGCCGCGCGAGGTTACAAACGCATCGCCGTGATCGGCATTCCGTGCCAAGTCTATGCGTTGCGGGCGATCGAAGCCGAACTGGGGTTGGAGCAGCTTTATGTGATCGGCACACCGTGTTCGGATAACACCACCACCGAACGTTTTCACCAGTTTTTGGAGTTGATTTCGGAGGAGCCGCAGAACATCACCTATCTTGAATTTCGCGCGGATTACCACGTCGAAATTCGTTATACCGATGGTCGCGTGAAAGCGATTCCGTTTTTGATGTTGCCGTTATCCAAACTGCCCAATGATTTTTTCCCCATGACCTGCCGTACTTGCGTGGATTACACCAACGTGTTGGCGGATGTTACCGTTGGGTATATGGGTGGCGAAGGGCGACAGTGGCTGATCGTGCGTAACGAGCGTGGCGAAGAGCTGCTGAAGTTGCTTGGTGACGAGGTGGTGACGCAAGCGCCGGGTAGTCGCGGCAACCGATCCGGCCCGGTGAAGGGATTTTTGGCGAACGTTGAGCGTGCGGCGGGCGGGCTACCATTGCGATCAATGCCCGGCTGGTTGCGTCCCATCGTCGGTTGGTTGATGCCAAGGGTTGGACCGCGCGGGCTGGAGTTCGCTAGAGCACGGGTGGAGATGAAAGCCATTGAGACAGTGTTGCATCTTCGTCGCGAGCATGCTGCCAAGATCAAACATATGGTGCCGGCGAATTTGTGGAGACTGGTCGCGCCTTATGGATTGACGCCAAATCCTGAGGAACTTAAGCCAGCTGAAGTCAATACAAAACTAGATCCCCTATCGTGAGGCGGACTACCTCATTTGGCGTACTGCTGTGCGCCCTCCTGCTAAATGGCTGCGCAGTTTCGCCGAAAGTTCAGATGCCGCCACTACGCATCATCCCGGTCTCCGAATGGGGTGGCACACCGATGTCAACAGACGCTGCCGCCACGACGAAGCGGCATGTGCCGCAGTACATCACACTACATCACGGCGGAGTTGCTTTCCTGCGTGACAAAGATCCGAAACAGTATTTACGCAATCTGCAGTCTTGGTCCCGCAGTACCCGCAAGTGGGCGGATATTCCGTACCACTACTTGATCGACCTCGATGGCAACGTCTATGAGGGGCGTGATGTCAACTATGTAGGTGACACCAATACCGAATATGACCCCACTGGCCACGCGTTGATTGTTGTCCTCGGCAATTTTGAAGAGGTCGACCCAAACCCCGCTCAGCTCAATGCTGTGACCGCAACGATGGCGATGTTGGCGAAACGGTTCAACATCAGTCCGGACAATATTGCGGGTCACAAGGACTACTCGGCGAACACCGCCTGTCCTGGCAAGTCGTTGTACCCCTATTTGCAAAATGGCTATTTCCAGCGGCAGGTTGCAGACCTTCTCAAGCCATAACTCTGGCCATCATTTAGGCAATGATTCTGCTCGTCCGGGTGACATAATTGCCATTTCGTCACATCCCGATTGTTACGTGGTTAGTCCGCCCACGATGATTTGGGGATTGAAATCTTTTCCTCGGAGAATCTATGTCCTATTCCGCATTTGATCCGCCCAAGTCAATCATCGCCCGCATTTGGGGGGCCATTGACAGCACCCGACGCTTTTTCTTCAACGCGATCTTCTTGGTGATTGCGGTCGCCATCATCGTTGCGTTGTTGTCTCCGTCCGGCGTTAAGGTGCAGGAGAAAACCGCGCTGGTGTTGAATTTCGACGGGCCCATCGTTGAGCAGCGCGCCGGTGGGGCGCGCGAAAAGCTGGCGGGTAGTCTTGCTGGGGACGGTAACAATACTCCGGTCCAGCTACGCGACATCATCACGGTGTTGGACGCCGCATCCAAGGACCCGAAGATTGAACGTGTGTTGTTGCAGCTCGATCAGTTCCCCGGTGCGGGACTCTCCAGCCTGCGCGAAGTCGGCGCGGCGATTACCCGTTTCCGCGCCAGCGGTAAACAAGTCTTCGCCTGGGCGGGGAATTATGACCAAGCGAGTTATTACCTCGCTGCACATGCCGATGAGGTGTACATGCACCCAATGGGCATGTTGATGATGCAGGGATACGGACGTTATCGCAATTACTACAAAGACGCGCTCGATCGTGTCGGCGTATCGGCGAATGTCATCCGCTCGGGCAAATACAAGAATTTTGGTGAGCCGTACTTCACAACGGCGCCGTCTAAAGAAACGATGGAGTCGGATAAATATTTGTATGATGGCTTGTGGGCAATGTTTACCGCTGACGTCGAGAAAGCGCGGAAATTGGAAGCGGGCACCATCAACAAGAGTATTGACGAGGTTGTTGCAAATCTGAGGGCGACCGGTGGTGATGCCGCCAGGATGGCGCTGAATGCCAAACTGGTTACCGCGCTAAAGACGCGTGATGAGCTCCGCGCCATGTTGATTGAGAAAGGTGCCGAGGACAAAGAGAAAAAAACCTTCCGTCAAGTTTCGATGTCCGCCTATCTGAGCACTGTCGAAGCAACAACATCAGGCGATGCGATTGGCGTGGTGGTGGCTGAGGGCGAGATCAGCGATGGCGTCGAGCCGCCCGGTAAAATCGGCGGTCGGTCGACGGCGGACTTGATTCGTAAAGCGCGGGAAGATGAAAAAATCAAGGCCATTTTGCTACGGGTGAATTCCCCCGGCGGCAGCGCGTATGGTTCCGAACTGATTCGCCGCGAATTGGAGCTGACCCGCAAAGCCGGCAAGCCGGTGGTGGTTTCCATGGGCAATGTGGCGGCATCGGGCGGCTACTGGATTTCGATGGCGGCTGACGAGGTGATTGCGGACGCCGCGACCATCACCGGCTCTATTGGCGTTTTCGGCATGTTGCCAACTGGTGAAAAGACCATGGAGAAACTTTCTGTGTATACCGGCGGGTATCACACCACATGGCTGGGCAGCGCGATGTACGACCCGCGCCGTGCGCTTGACCCGCGCATGGCGGAACTGGTGAAGTTATCCATCGATCATATCTATACCGATTTCACGACCAAAGCCGCCGCAGCGCGCAAAACAACGCCCGATAAGATTGACGAAATTGCTCAAGGCCGCGTGTGGACCGGCGCACAAGCGAAAGATCGTGGGTTGATTGATCGCACCGGTAGCTTTGCCGATGCGGTTAAGGCGGCGACCACACGCGCAAAACTCGACGATGGTGCGCGCCTTGCCTACATCGAAGCTGAGCGCAGCAAGTTTGAAACGTTTCTTGAGCGTTTTGCCACGCAAGCTGTGACCGACTACGCAACAGGTGTCATGCGCCAATTTGATACGACCCTTGGTACCAGCATATTGCCGAAGAGTGTCGCCGCTGAGGCGCAACGTGATCTGACGTGGCTTGCCGAAATTGCCGAGCGTGGCAAGACTGGTTTCCCCTTTGCGGCGGTAGCGCACTGCTTGTGTGGTAAAGACTAACCATGCAGGGTGTGGCAGCCAGCGCGAATCACCGGGCGGCGCGTCGCTTGCGCGTCGCGCGCTTGGGTGTCGCGTTACCGCTAGCGCTGCTGTGGTTGTCGGCGTGTTCGATCATGCCCACCGAGAAGCGCCACACCCCGGCAGAAATCGCTTCCTATCAAGCTGCGGATTTTGTGGCACCCATCGCCTCCGTGGAAGGCGAAACAGCGGCGCGCGAAGAAGGCCTAAAGCTGATTCGTGACGCGCTTGCACTGCCGGCCGGGTTCGACCCTAACGGCATTGTTCCCGGCGCACTCGGCAACATCGGTTTCTTGAATGTCGAAAAGGAGGCGGGGCTTAGACTGCTGCTCGATACTCTCCCGGTGCTGTCGAGTAAGGATGCAGCCTACCAGCGAGCGGTACTCACGTTCGCCTATACCTACTACGCCAAAGAGTCTGCCGCGCACCTTTCGCGGTTGCTCACATCCATTACGACACCGCGCGAATTCGCGATCACCGCCTATGCGCTGCTAAAGGCCGAAAGCTCTGATGGTCAACGATCTTTCATTCGCGCGACGATGAAAAACACCTTTGCCGATTGGTCAACCGAGCCGCGTCTGCAACGCCTCGAATATGTGTTGAGCACGGACTTGACCGCAGAAATCCGTAAGCGACCGCCGCTGGTGGATTTGCTTGGGTACCCGATACGCGCGGGCAAACCTGTCATTTTTAGTTTTCAGCGCCAAGATCGTCAACGCTTTGGTCTCGCGGTGGTGCGCGGTGTTGACGGGCGATTCGTTCGTAATGCGGACGGCAGTTTGTTTCAGATCGCGCACCTGGCGAATGCCATGTCGAACTTACCCGGCACGATTACTAACGGCAATACACCGCAAGGACTGTTCACCATTGTTGGCGCTGGGACGGCCACCAATAAGTGGATTGGTCCGACGCCATATCTCCACTCCAAAATTCCGGTCGAGGCGACGGTCGCAGAGTTTGAGCACGCCGAAGCAAACCAAGTACCAAACTCGTGGAGTGACGGCGTTTATCAGAGCTTTTTGCCTGAAACATGGCGTCAATACGTGCCTTTTACCGAGGCGCTGTTGGCCGGCAGGGCAGGGCGCGACGATATGTTGATTCACGGCACCACCATCAATTCGAACTACTATCGTGGCGCTTCGTTCTACCCCGGCACACCCTCAGCGGGCTGTTTGGTCGCGATGGAAACCTGGCGGCCGGAGGATGGTCGGCAACAAACGAGCGACCAACTTTCACTGGCCAAGGCGTTCACGCGCGATGGCCTCGACCGGGGCTATTTGGTGGTGGTTGAGTTGGACGATCGGCTGGAGCCGGTCACGCTGCAAGAGGTAAAAGCTAGCCTTGAAGCCGCTGAGAGTCGCCTCCCGAGCCGACTAGCGAGCCGCGCCGTCGCAACACGTTAGCGCTGTCAGTCTATGAGTGGCGTTTGTTGCGCTCGATGTAGGAGCCGGCAATTAGTTTCTCCAGCACCTTGATGTCAACGTCGCCTAGCGTCTTGATATAGAGGCAGGCGACCGCCATTTTGTGTTTTCCTAGTTTGGCCAACAGCTCGTCACGCCCGGGAAAGTCGGCGGTCAGATAAACGCTGATCTCGCTCTTGCGGGAGGAAAAGCCGATGATGCAGGAATCACCCTCGCGACCACTCTCATATTGGTAGTGATAGCTGCCAAAGCCTACGATAGACGGTCCCCACATCACTGGTTTTTGTTTGGTGATCTTGCTCATCAATTTGAGCAATGTTGCACAGTCGGCGCGCCGTGCCTCGTTGTCAATTGCGCCAAGATACGACTCGACGCTGACCTCGGTTGGTTTGGTTTTGTTTTCAGCTTTTGCCATGCTTCCTCGAGGGAGTGGTTATGCGGCTGAGAGGTTCTCGGGCTAACCGGACTTAGCTTCCCTGTTGGCCGCTTCCGAGGTCAGCCACAGCAATAAAAACGTGATCGCCCCGTTGAGGATGAGCAACTCTATACCTATCTGAAACCCCTGTGGGTTGCGGGCGAGCATGGTTTGAAGCACATAACATGCAACCGGAGCCGCGACGGCGGCGAACACAATTCCTGCGGGTTTTTTCAGTACACGTCTAGTCGTCATACCGAACACGAACAGTCCCAGTAGCGGGCCATAGGTATACCCGGCGATTTTCAGAATAGTATCGATGATCGAGCGGTCATCAAGCCACCGGAATACCATCACGATGACGAAGAACAATAACGCAAACGTCAAGTGTGTGGTCTGACGGATACGTTTCTGTCGTGCCTCGGTCAACTCTTGTTTACGAATACCGAGGATATCGATACAAAACGAGGAGGTCAGTGCCGTCAGTGCGCCGTCTGCGCTGGGGAAAAGGGCGGAGATCAGCGCAATAAAGAAGATGATCTGCACCCAATGGGGAAAATGCTGCATCACCACGGTTGGAAAAATCTGGTCGCCAATTGCGGCGATGCCGTTGGCTGTGGCGAACAGGTACAGTAAGCCACCCAACAGCAAAAACAAAAAATTGACACCGACAAGAATGACGCTGAACAGGAACATGTTCTTCTGCGCATCGCGCAAGTTCGGCACACTGATGTTCTTCTGCATCATTTCCTGATCCAGGCCGGTCATGGCGATGGCAATAAATGCACCACCGATGATTTGTTTCAGCCAGAAACCCGGGGCGTTGGGGTCGGTATTCAAGACCCGCGTGTAATCTGCGGCGGATAGTGTTGACCATATCGCACTCAACTCAAGATTCAGCGCGCCGCTGAGAAACCATACACAAATGACGAGACCGCCCAACATACAGGCGGTTTGCAACGTATCGGTGAAGACGATGGTCTTTACGCCGCCCTGAAACGTGTAGAGCCAGATCATCAGCAAGATGATAGTAGTGGTCAGCCAGAAGGGCATACCGACCGGATCAGCTACCAATAACTGCAGCACGTTGACAACCAGATAGAGCCGGGCGGTAGCACCGAGGGTGCGCGACAGAATGAAGAACGATGCGCCCGTCTTGTGCGCGGTGACGCCAAATCGCTGGTCGAGGTAATCATAAATCGACGTCAGCTTGAGCCGATAGTAAAGCGGCAACAACACAAGGGCAATCAACATAAAGCCGATCCAATTGCCGATCACCACCTGCAAGTAACCAAAGCCATTTGGCCCCACCGTACCGGGCACGCTGATAAAGGTCACCCCACTAAGTGAGGTGCCCACCATGCCGAAAGCCACCAGTAACCAGTTACTTTTGCGATTGCCAATAAAAAACGTTTCATTGGTTGCATTGCGCCCGGTATACCAAGCCAGTGCGAGCAACAATAGGAAATAGGCGGCGATGATCGCCAGCAGTGTGTATGAAGCCATATCCGATTCCGCTGCGTGGTTTAGATGTGTGCGGTGAATCTGTTGGGGGGGCAGGTTGTTATGGCGCTTTGTATATGGTGCCGTCCTTCATCACAAACGCCATTTTGCTCATCACGCTGATATCTTTGGATGGATCACCCGGTACCGCGACGATATCGGCAAGTTTCCCCGCCTCCAGACTGCCCAACTGATTTGCCATGCCCATTACAGTCGCCGCGCTGAGTGTGGCGGCACGAATTGTTTCGAGCGGTGGCATACCACCTTCGACCATGTATTCAAACTCGCGGGCATTTTCGCCGTGAGGTGCCACACCTTGATCGGTGCCAAAGGCAATTTTCACGCCCGCTTTGTAAGCGCGGCCAAAAGTGCCCTGAATCAGTGGGCCGATGGTGGCGGCTTTGGGTCGCACAATTTCCGGGAAAAAGTCTGCAATCTTGGCCTTCTCCGCCACGAAGCGTCCGGCTGAAATGGTCGGAACAAGCCATGTCCCGTTTTGTTTCATCAGTGCGAAGGCTTCGTCGTCCATATACGTGCCGTGTTCGATGGTCTGCACACCGGCACGAATGGCACGTTTCATTCCCTCGGCACCGTGCGCATGGGTGACCACCGGCATCGAGTAGTCGCGGGCGGTTTTGACAATTGTCGCTAACTCCTCGTCGGCTAACAATGGCGCGTCACCGCTCTTGGAAAGCGACAACACGCCGCCGGTGGTGGCAATTTTGATTAAATCAAATCCTTCTTTGTAACGCTGTCGTACCATGCGGCGGGCGTCATCCGGGCCATCAGCCAAATTGGTACTGCCGGTCGCCATTAGATCTGCGCGCAGGCCGTTGGTGGGGTCACCGTGGCCCCCGGTTGACGATACACCACCCGCCGCTTGGATGCGTGGACCCTTGATGAAGCCGCGGTTGATGCCGTTACGCAGTGCCACACCAACCCCGGGAGGACTGCCCAAGTCACGTACGGACGTGAAACCCGCCATCAGTGTCTTTTCTGCGTTTGCGACGCCACGAACCGTGTAGTCAGGTGGATTTAGCGAGAAGCCCTCGGCATAACGGGCAGGGCTCAGTTCGGAGGACAAATGCACGTGTAGGTCAATCAGGCCGGGAAGACAGGTGTGATTCTTGAGATCAACGGTGCGTGCGTTGGCGATAGTGGCGTAACCAGCCGATACCCGCGTGATCTTCTTTGCATCAATGACAATCGACTGTTCTGTCGCGAGCTTTAGGGTGGTTACGTCTAGCAAGCGACCACAATGCAGCACGGTCGTTGCTGGCGATGGTATAGGGGTTTGTGCGTGGGCAGATCTCAGCGCGCCTGGCCCGCCCATCAAGCCAACCGCGACCAGACTCCATGCGGCCAATCGCCGCACTGTCTGCGGGTGCTTCAAAGGCATAAATCTATTGGGTTTTGTTCGACACTTGCTCATACCGCTCCCTATGTCATTTTCAATTTTTGTCGGTTTGCTGGCGTTGATTCTAAAGGATGTCTTACGCCCGACCGCTTTACCCGCGAAATAGGCGGCGAAGACCATGAATGCGGGGGGTGATTTATACTGCGTTGCGTGAAAAAAGCGAAAAAGCGTGGTTGTCCTTGCTACGGCATCGAGTTGGGTGCCGCCCTCGCTTGGCCGCGCATGTGACGCCGCAACCCTGCCAAGGTGATGGTGTCTCAGGTATATCGTCCCTACGGCTAATGACAGAATGAGTTCGACAGCATCACCCGTTTCTGCTCTTGCCAATGCCCTGCTCGATCATGAGAGCCCGCGTCAACTCGATGCCGGTTTGGAGCGGGACCCGCGACTGCGCCCAAGGCGTAGCCTGCGTGGTCTTGCCACCCTGCTCGTCCTGTCGCTAGTGATCCACGGCTTGCTGATTCGTTTTTTGCCAAACTGGCAGCACCCGATTGTCGATTCGGCATCCCCAACCCAAGGCCCGCTGCAAGTCACTATGACCCCGCCGTCAGCGGCTGACCGCGCGCCGCCACCAGTGCCGAGCCCGACTCCGACCGCGCCCGTCAAAACCCCGCCGCGCACGGTAATTGCCGTAAACAAGCCCTCGCCCTCAATGCCGCCGGTTGTTGTACCGCCCGATACGCCGCCGACGCCTTCGCGTACACAGGCCACGTCACAACCACTGGATTTTTCGGCAGCACTCGAAGCGCGCCGCGCCCAGCGGCAGGCGCAGGAGAATTTCTATGCGCAACAGAATGCCGAGGCACGCAACGGCGAACGCGAAATGACCAGTGCAGAGAAAGCCGAAGCCGCATTTAAGCGAAACGCGCAGACGCTAGGTCAGGCTCGCGACGGCACCAGCGGCATTTTTCAGATCAGGAGTAAAGGCTCTCGCTACGCTGCGTTCTCATTTCGCGGCTGGACGACCGATCGGGCCAATGCCAAGTCGCAGTTGATCGAAGTTGATGCAGGACTAGGGGGCGACGTGGAAGTCGCCATCGTGCGCCGGATGATCGAGCTGATCCGCGAGCACTATCAGGGCAATTTCAACTGGGAATCCCACCGCTTGGGGCGGGTGGTGAC
>JBEILF010000096.1:0-9296 GCA_040379385.1 Burkholderiales bacterium
ACCGGGCCCGGTCGGCCGGTCGTTGCAATGAAGAATGCTTTCTTGATGGTCTCTGCAAGTTCGCCGACATCTTTGACCAAGAAATTATGTTTTACACATGGTCGCGTAATGCCTACGGTGTCACACTCTTGAAACGCATCTTGTCCAATGGCGTAAGTTGGAACCTGCCCGGTGATGATGACCATCGGAATTGAATCCATGAAGGCAGTGGCGATGCCGGTAACGGCGTTGGTGACACCGGGGCCGGACGTGACCAGGGCAACGCCGGGACGGCCGGTGGCACGCGCATACGCGTCGGCAGCATGAACGGCCGCTTGTTCGTGGCGCACAAGTACGTGTTTGAAATTGTTTTGTTTATGGATCTCGTCATAAATCACGAGGACCGCGCCGCCAGGGTAGCCGAATACAAATTCGACCCCCTCGGCTTTCATCGCGTGACAGACAATTTCTGCGCCGCTCAAGAGGTTGCTGGAGGCCTCGGTTGAGGCGGATTGTGGAGCATCCGAGAGTTTCATAGGGTTCACCGCAGGGAAATCAATACCGACAAAGGAGCTCGCGGGTCTCGGCCAGCGTTCGCTTCCATCGCAATTGGTGACTCTTAGGTGACGTCTAGGGGGTAGGCATGGCGCGTGACGTCGCCGGAATTGAGTATTTATCCATTTTGCATCGTAGCCGGCGGGGATCGCCAACACATGCTGCGGTGCAAAACGCTACCTTACCACAACTGCCTTCCGACTTAAAGCTTCCCACCGGTAAACTGTTATCGAGCAGGATTCTTGCTAGACTACGTTGGTCCACCAATCAGTGCTTCAAGGCGTTGCCTTGTTTACCGCAAAGGTTGCCCTGTGCGCGCCGCACCGCTGCATAGGTGCATTTGGCAGCATTATTGTCCACAACAATCGGAACATCGACGCGAGGTAAATTCTGGCTTCCCGGCAAGAACTTTCTGATTTTTTGGCTTCTGTCGAGCGTAGGGCGTTCAAGCAAGCGGTCTTTGCGGTTAAGGATGACGATTCTGCGCTAGATGTGGTGCAAGACTCCATGCTCCGGCTGTCTGAAAAATACGCAGATCGGCCGCCTCAAGAACTGCCAATGCTGTTCCAAAAAATCCTCCAAAATGCGATCCGTGACTGGTTCCGGCGCAGCAAGGTAAGATCGACGTGGACAACCCTGTTTTCATCGTTCAGCAGCAAAGATGAAGATGAATTCGATATCCTGGAAACTTTAGCGGCTGAACAAGCGTCAAACGTCCCTGTATCGCCCGATGATCGACTCCAACAGTCGCAAGTCGTTGGGGCGATAGAAGAAGCGGTGGAAAGGTTGCCAGCGCGTCAACGTGAAGCGTTTCTGTTGCGTTATTGGGAAGATTTTGATGTGGCCGAGACGGCCAGCGTGATGGGATGCTCGGAAGGCAGTGTGAAGACGCACTGCTCACGCGCAGTCAGTGCGCTGTCGGTTCTTCTGCGAGCCAAAGGTATCACTCTTGAATCAATCGTTGCCAAATGAATTACCATAGTCGAGACCAAACAACGTTGTAACGTGATGAACGAAAAAGACTTTTCCCATAAATTGACTTCCTATTTGGATCTCAGCGCGGGTCGGGTCAGCGCATCTGCTGCGGCGAAGTTGCGGAGTGCGCGTGAGTGTGCGCTTGCATCGTATCGTCCGCCGATACGCGTTTTGGGATTGGTGACTGTTTCAGGCCGCTTGGCCGATCCATCATTACTTGTACGCAACCCATTGTTTTGGTTACCGATATTGCTGATCATCACCCTCATTTTTGCTTTACAACCCGCGACCGATGATCTTTATGATGAAACTGGGGTTATCGACGCCAAACTGTTGACTGGCGAATTGCCAATCGACGCATTCCTAGATAAAGATTTCGCTACATGGGTGCAGGAAAAAGAGGCGGCAACGCAGTAACAGCGTTCACCGAGTTTTCGCCGAACAGGTTTGCCCGCGTTGTGAGCCTCGCTGCGCTTACGGCGCTCATTTGCGCCAGCCCTCTCGCCATAACAGGAGTGGCGGCGCAGATGGCAAGTACGCCCGGCCCAGCGCAGGGGCAATCCGCACAAGCAGCAGGGGCGACTAGTCAGTCCAAACCCAAGTCGGTGGCGACCGTCCCGTGGAAACGTGTTCCGGACGCACAGAAAAAAGTCTTGGCCCCACTTGAGGCGGAGTGGCCGACGCTCCAGGGGACGCAACAACGCAAACTACTTGGTGCAGCCAAGCACTACCCAAGCTTGACCTCTGTCGAGCAGGAGCGCTTCCAAGAGCGCTTGAGGAGCTGGTCGACACTTACCCCAGAGCAACGTTCAGCTGCGCGAGATCAATTTCAGTTGCTGAGCAATCTGCCGAAGGAAAAGCAAGCCGCACTCACCTCGCGGTGGCAGCAGGAAAAGCACGCCGAAAAGGCGGCCAAGGAGTCGCCTGCCCCTGCCCCCGCCACCAAATAGCGCGCCGTGTCAGAAGCCGAAGCAGCTTCGTCGCCAGGCGAAGATATTCCCGCACTTCCTTCAACACCCAGCATCGTGCGTCGTGTGGCGGCGATTCCATATGAGGGTTTACTGCTGCTCGCGCTGGTGTTGATCGCCAGCTTTCCAATCGCCGGACTACATGGTCTCACCCTAACCGGGGTAGCGCACATTGTTTTTCAAGCATATCTGTTGCTGGTTACAGGGCTATATTTCACTTGGCAATGGCAGAAAAACGGGCAAACACTGCCGATGAAAACTTGGCGCTTTCGGGTTGTAGCAGTTGACGGCAAGCGCTTAAGTTGGCCTAGGGCTATTCTGCGTTTCGCCAGCACCCTTATCTTTTTTGGCCCCGCCTGTGCTGGTGTACTGTTACTCTTTTTCCCTGATCGCGTTAGTCCCCTGATCACGATGTGGGCATTTTTTCCGCTGATGGCAACAGTGCTTTACGCGCGCTTTGATGCCCAGGGCCAGTTCCTACACGACCGTTTAGCTGGCACGCGGCTTGATAACGTCCCACCACCCCAACGCTGATTCGGTTAATGCAAGAAACGTCGCGGGTACTCCTTTAGGAATAGCAATGTGCCAGCGACGGCCAAGAATGTAACAAGCGGCAGGGAGGCAGTCAACGATGGCGGCCAATCATTGAGTACGGTGAGATGGCCGATCATCTGGTTCAAGAAATATGCGCCGATACCCACCATGGTGCCCAATACCAGCATGGCACCAACCCCACCCGCTCGATTCGACTGGATGGCAAATGGTATGGCCAGCAACATCATCACAATGACGCCAATGGGTTGGAAGACCTTGTGCCACAACGCGACCTCATAACGCGTGCTATTTTGTTTATTCTCGCGCAGATGCTGAATATACGCGTTCAGGTTCACAATCGACATCTCTTCTGGCTTTACCCGTAGAACCGAGAGTAAATCCGGCGTCATCGCGGAGACCCATGTCGCGCTAGGGAGCTTCGAGATCCGCGCAAATCCAGTCGAGTCAGGGCCGTCAAAGATGGTGTGCTCAACGTTGGTCAACCGCCAGCG
The DNA here is from genome assembly GCA_040379385.1 of Burkholderiales bacterium. Lineage (GTDB taxonomy): Bacteria > Pseudomonadota > Gammaproteobacteria > Burkholderiales > Usitatibacteraceae > UKL13-2. Next base: position 3,524 of record JBEILF010000096.1, read on the forward strand.
ATTCTTTTCTTCATACTGCCCACGCTCGGCTAGACGAATCGACTTCAGCCGGTACGCGGCATCAAACTCAAAAATCCGCAGGTTCATAAGTTCGGTGTCGGGCGTCACGTTTTGAATATTCACAAATGATCGGTCGTCTTTGACCCAGAACCCTGATCGAAACTGTCGCGCCACCACGTTGGTGGTTGCCGAGACACGCATTCTTTTTGCCACCTCTTCTGCGGCAGGCGCAACCACTTCACCGAAGACAAAGATGATGGCTGAGAACATCACCCCAATGAGGGATGCCAGCAGGGCCAATTTGGCCAAGGACAGCCCAGATGCCCGCATCACCGTCAGCTCTGACTGCGTCGAGAGCCGTGATACCGCGAACAGAGTTCCCAGTAGCGCAGCGACCGGGAACACCACTACCACGTGTGATGGTTGCGAAAGCAACACATAGGCAAAGGCGGTCATCAGGCCATATCCCCCCTTGCTGAGCGCGCCGAGTTCACGGATAAGATCGAACAGTGCAAACAGCGCTAACAAAGCAAGCAATAGAAATGCAGTGGCGAGCGCGATTTCTTTGGCGAGATAACGAAACAAGATCGACATCGACCGATTATCCCATCGGTAGCACGCTTGTTGCCACAACCAACTAGCCCGCGTTAATCCTGAAGTAAATCAGCCCCAACACCGTTGCAACCCAAACCCAAAACACCAAGCCAAACGCGACCAGCGGCATATGCTGATCAGCGACAAATTTGGGCGAGAGCAATCTGGCCAATTTGGTCGCAGGGCTGGTGATGATACGCAGCAGCACATAGACAAAATTCTTTTCGCGGTTGATACCTGCGAACAGATAAACCAGCCCTTGCCCAAGCAGCGCGAACCCCGCCACTTCGGCGAGCGCCTTCAGAATCTTAAGTAGAAAAACGACATCCATCTGATCAATCCCGACAAATTCACAAACCAATAAAGAAAAACCCGCGCCACCTCTCGGCAGCGCGGGTTGTTTTACCAACTAGCGCGAGGTGATTAACCCGCAGCGCCAGCCGTATCCATCTTGTCACCCTTAATGGATGGGTAACGTACGTGCTCAACCAAGTCCTGCACTTCTTGTGCCGGTGCCTTGGTGATCAAGCTGACAACGATCATCACCAACAGACCTACCGCCACCCCAAACACGCCGGAACCGATCGGCAAGATGTCGAACCAAAGAGGCATCTTTGGCACACCCAAATTGGTAAAGAATGGGTAGGTCCGCAGCATGTAATACATCACCGTGCCCAAGCCAGCCAACATACCGCAGATTGCCGCGATCTTGTTGGCACGCTTCCAGAATACGCCGAGTACCAGCGCTGGGAAGAATGCCGATGCCGCTAACGAGAACGCCGCGCCAACCAAGAACAAGATATCACCGGGCTTCTGCGCTGTGACGTAAGCCGCAACGATTGCAACCACCAGCAGCAACACTTTGGATATTGTGATGCGACGAGCCGTCGTCGCATCGGGATTGATCATCTTGTAATAGACGTCGTGCGACAACGCGTTGGCGATGGTCAACAGCAACCCGTCGGCGGTGGACAACGCGGCAGCCAAACCGCCGGCAGCCACGAGGCCGGAAATCACATAGGGCAGACCGGCAATTTCGGGGGTTGCCAACACGATGATGTCCTGACCAATCACAATCTCGGCGAGTTGCACAATGCCGTCTTTGTTGATGTCGGTGATACTGAGCAGTGCTTTATCCACCGCCTGCCACGAATTCACCCATTGCGGTAAGTCGGAAAAGGCCTTGCCAACGACATTGCTGTAGATATCAAACTTTACTAGCACCGCCAGCGCTGGCGCTGAGAAGTACAACAAGAAGATGAAGAACAACGACCAGAATACCGACACACGCGCTTCATGTACGGAAGGCGTTGTGTAATAGCGCATCAAGATGTGTGGCAACGCCGCAGTACCAACCATCAACGAGAAAACCAGCGCCAAGAAGTTGTTACGCTTGGTATCCGATGACTTCTGCTTTTCCTCGTCTGTCTTGCCTGTGCCAACAAACGGTGTTCCGTGTGGCAGTGGTGGCGCGGCGCGTCCGGCTGCACCTTGTTGTCCCTTCAGCTGTCCCTCATAAGCTTTGACGTCTTTCGGGAACGAGTCGACCGCTTTCTCCGCCGCTTGGATGGCTGCGCCATCAGGCGTTGGAGCCGCTTTCAGTTCGTCAACTTTTGCCACCAATGCGGCTTTGTCGGCATTGTAAGAAGTTTCGGCTCCGGCCTTGAGCTTCTCACCGGCAGTCTTAGCGCGGTCAGCAAAAATCTTGCGTACTTCCAGTTCCTTTGGATCCACCGTCAGCTTCTTTTCGACAGCGGTCACCTTTTCAAGCACGCTGCCATAGACCAGTTGCGGAATCGGGATGCCAGTCTGCTTAACCGACAACCAAACTACCGGGATCATGTAGGCAACGATCAAGATGATGTACTGCGCCACCTGTGTCCAGGTAACCGCTTTCATGCCACCCAGGAAGGAGCAAACCAAGATGCCCGCCAGACCAACAAATACGCCAACGGCAAATTCCAAGCCGGTGAAACGGCTGGTGATCAGACCCACACCGTAGATTTGTGCAACCACATACACAAATGAACAGATGATTGCTGCAATCACACCGATGGTACGAACGAAGTTACCGCCATAACGTGCGCCCAAGAAATCAGGAATCGTAAACTGGCCAAACTTACGTAGATATGGGGCCAAGAACAATGCCACCAAACAGTAGCCACCCGTCCAGCCCATGATGAACGCTAATCCATCAAAGCCTTGTAGGTACAAGCCACCCGCCATACCGATAAACGATGCTGCCGACATCCAGTCGGCACCCGTCGCCATGCCGTTAAACATCGCGGGGACTTTTCGCCCCGCTACGTAGTACTCTGCGACGTCGAGTGTCCGACTCATGATGCCGATACTTGCATATAGCAGGATGGTCGCTGCCAGGAAGGCATAGCCAATGTAGACCCTTGGTACACCCAGTTGCTCTGCGATGCCCAGAAGCACGACAAAGCCGATGAACCCGCCAGTGTAGAAGGTGTAATACTTTTTCAGTTGTTGGTTAAAGGTCTGGCTCATGCTTCCTCTCCCTCATCCACCCCGTGCTCGATGTCGAGCTTACGCATGTAGACGGCGTAAAAGCCGATGATCAGTACGTAGACAATCAGGGAGCCTTGAGCGGCCATGTAAAAGGAAAACGGCCAGCCAAAGAAATTGATCGTGGCAAGCTCGCGTGCAAAATACGCCATGACAAATGTCACGATGAACCAGATACTGAGTAGGAACGCTGTGATTCGCAGATTCTTTCGCCAGTAGTCGCGATGTTGATCAGTCAACTGCATTGAGTCCTCCTAGTTTTTTGTCAAATGATGCGTGTGCCAAAACATTTCACGCCTGCCATCGTTGGGCAGGAAAACCTTGTCATGTGAGTAATCTCACATTCGCCGTCTCAGTATAGGGGGACATTCTTAGTCCGGCAATGCAAAACTGAGGATTTGCTCTAAATTTATCTGCTGCATCGCAACATAACTGCTGCGTCTCGCAGGCAAGTACACACGGTCTTTACTTTGATGCGAGGAACCGCCGTTAACCCGAACATTTCACCGGGCGCGTTTGGCAATCACGGTGCCGTCCCATCGCCCGGCAGCAACGTCCTTAGAATCAGCGGGGGCACCCTCTGAAATATTCCGGTTAGCGTCGCCGCAGCCACTCATAGTCCTTCGCGCACTCCATAACTGATTCAACATTAGACACCCCTTGTTTTTCCGCTGTTGATAGCAAAATCCCAAACAACCGCGCAGTAGCGAGCGCGTCAGCGGCGGCGTTGTGTCGTGCCGAGACCTCAATGCGGTATCGCTCCAGCCACCAGTCCAAGGGGTGCCCGCGCCCGACCGCCCTGGTTTTCGCTGATCCGTGTTCAGTATCAACGAGGGCTGGTGCCAGTGCCGCAAGGTCGAGCCATACCTTCTCAACCGGGGTTCCAAGGTATTTTTTGCAGGCCCGCTCCAACATGATCCGGTCAAAATTAGCGTGATAGCCGACTAACGGGCTGTTGCCAACGAACTCAAGAAACGTAAGCAAGGCTTCAACCGGATCCTCCCCAGATTGTTGGTCGCGCCCGGATATGCGATGTATCAGAATATTGTCTTGGGAGGAAATCTTGGTCTGCTTGAGCACCACCTCGTGGCTTTCGCCGAGTTGTACGTTAGTACCGCTGACAACAACCGCCCCGATGGCGATTAACTGATCATTCCAGACATCCAATCCGGACGACTCAACATCGGCGGCAACCCAGCGTGCTTGAGCAAGGCTGATCCCCGATAGATCGCTTGGCAAGGCAATGTTTGACTCAATCGCCCGCAGCCTCGAGCGCTGCAGGGCGCTTAGCGAAACGGGGTTTCCGAGTAGGTGCCGCAGCCATTCCATCGCCATCGGCATGCCCGCCAGCTATACGTGAAAGTCCATCTCGACTCGCGCCTGAAGTTTGCGCGCTTGTCGCAGCGCCTCTTTCAGTATGCGGCGGTCGAGGTCGTTGAGCGCATCCGTCCGGATGCGGTTTGCCATCTGTGCGTTTGGTCCGTTGTCCGGTTCTGTCTGCGAGGCGACCAAGGCGCTCCGACCCGCAATGTCCGTATCCGCCATACGCTGATTACTTCTGAGTCGCAGCAACTGCACAAAGTGGAATGAGTCTATATAGGCGCTGATCTCGTCGTCCCCAACACGCATTTTTCGCATGGCTTGGCGCAATCGATCAGCGGTGTTGGTTGCCGAAACTTCTTGTGCCAGCGCGAAGATCCGCGCCGCATCAATAAATGGGCGTATCCCAAACTTCTTGAGGTCGATTGTTCCGGGGTATGCTTCGTCTGCATCGACAAAATCCCGGATGAGCCCTAGGGGTGGACGAACCTGCAGGGCATTTGCCGCCATCTGATGCAGGAACAATTTTTGTCTCGGTGCTACCGACCGCAGCCAATCTCGTAGCTCTGTGACCAATTCAGATTTGCCATGCAAGGCACGGAAATCAAAAAAAATTGCGGCATTTAGCAACGCCGCCGAGCTAGGCGAACGCATCCACGCTTCAAATAAGTTGCGCCACTCGGATTGCGTCAAACACCAATGCGGAGTCTTGGCCATGATGTTGCCGCGGCAGAATGGGAAACCTGCTTGGTCAAGCAGGCGATTGGCAACGGTGGCGAAGGCCAGGAATGCTGCACGTAACGCCTCAATCTCGGTGGTGCTGGCCGACACGGCGGGCGCAAAAATAAGCGCATTGTCCTGATCCGTGACCAGCGTTTGCTCCATCCGTCCTTCAGAGCCCAAACCGATCCAGCACCACTCAATACTCGGCGGCGGCGACTCGATGGCTGCAAGTTCAATTGCTTTGCCGACAATGGCGTCATTCATGGTCGTTACAAACTGCGTAAGCTGCTCGGCAGCAACGCCCTGACCGACCAGCGCCTCTGCCATTTGGCGAACGTCATCAGCCACCTTGGCCAGCGACACACCATCAGCGCAGCGATCAATGGATTTCGCAATCTCGCCAAGTGACAGGCGCTGCATCTGGAAGAGATCGCGTTCCGAGACTAGCCCAACCAGGTGTCCCTCATCTGTCACAAGCACGTGTCGGAAGCGTCGTTCCGCCATTAACTTTGCCGCCTCAAACACTGTTGCGGTCGAGGGTAATGCAACCGGGTCGGTAGTCATCACGCTGGCAATCGCGGCGGATTGGTCGACTTGTGGCAGCGCA
>JBEILF010000097.1:0-9238 GCA_040379385.1 Burkholderiales bacterium
AACGTTCCAAATTGGTTTAGCGGTCGTTCTGGGGCAACGCGCCCCGGAGCAGCTGGCTGCTCGTAAAAACTTCAAGCTAGCACCCCGCAGCGCACGTTGTTATTCTGATTCTTCGATTCGCCTTTCCGTAAACGAGCATCAGCAAGCGCATAGGATGGTCAATTACCAGCCAGAAACACGCGCTGATCAAGCGCCATTTCAGCAGAAAAACTTGTGGAGATCACCCTAACGTATGGCGAATGCCAGCCGATATTCAGTTACTGTCTGCCACAAATCATCAAGGTCTAACAACATGATCGATTTTTCTGCTTCCCACCAGTTTGGTCCCTCAAAGCACCGTGCCGCCTTTGCCTACGCCGAAACAAATGTCCTGAGCGGGACGCCTGACGCAAGCCCGCATACGCTAATCCTGATGCTCATTGATGGTGCGCTGGAAGCCATCGGGCAGGCGCAAGCCCATCTGGCGTCAAACAATACGCCGGCCAAAAATGCCGCTGCGTCAAAAGCTCTTCGTATCATTGAGGAAGGCCTTCGTGCCAGTTTGGATCGCGGAAATGGCGGTTCAATTGCGCAGCGTCTGGACGAACTTTACGACTATATGGCGCGCCGCATGCTATTGGCAAACTTAAAAAATGACCCAAGCGGGTATGCAGAAGTTGGACGATTATTGCAGCAGGTTCGCTCTGGCTGGATGGGAATTGTGGCGGAAGTCGACGGCACGCTCGGTGCTGCAACTTTGGCAAATCACGCTTAGTTATTTGCTGGCACAGCTCCACACCTCGCTTAAGGTACAACAGATGTCCAACACACTACTCCATTACTATGAATCGCTCGCCTCGTCCAGCAAGCTGATGGTAGGTGCCGCCCGCGAGGGCGACTGGAATGAGGTCTTTCGGGTAGAAGAAATTTGCTCATATCTCATTGCCGAACTAAATGCAGTTCAAGAGTGGGAGTCACTCACAGACCACGAAGAGCGGCGCAAGCGCGCATTGCTGCGATCAATCCTTGCAGACGATGCAGAGATCCGTAACCTAAAGGAGCCGTGGCTTTCAAGGTTGTCGAGTTGGTTGGGTATGCCACCGCCTAGCTCAACCTCGCAGGCACTGTATCACTAATTAAGCCACTCCCTCGATACCAGATGGAGAGAAGTGACTCCGCAAATTTGACCACTCCCTCGATACCAGATGGAGAGAAGTGACTCCGCAAATTTGTCCAGTAGATTAAGAGGAAACTCTGGCTTTTGCCATGCTGGCTTGAAGTCGATCTGGCGACAAGGAGAGTTGGGTGGTGAAGAAGAAATCGCAAGCTGCGAGGAGACAGTGGCGTAAGCTCACAGCAAAGTTCAACGCCAAGGTTACGCTGGCGACGTTGCGCGACGGCTGAATGGTTGCCGAACAATGTGCGGGCTATCAGGTTACACACCTAGATCGATCAGGTGTAAATGCTAGCCACGGCCTGAGCGTCGCCGCTAGTTAGCTAAACCGGCATATTCATAATATCGTTGTAGGCCTGCACCACTTTATTTCTCACCTGTACCGCCGCCTGGAATCCGAGCGACGCTTTTTGCATCGCAATCATCGTTTCTTCCAGCCCGACATCGCCTTCCTCCATCTGAAAGTGCTTTGATAAACGGCGGGACTCGCCTTGCAGCTCGCTCACTTTGTCGACTGCTGCGCCAATTACCTCCATAAAGCTGGCACCGCCCAGATTCGAAGCTTGCTCGGTCGGAGTTGCCGTGAGGCTGGCATCGAATGCGACCCGATTAGATTTTTCAATACTAAAAGTGCCACCCGCGATTGTTTGTAATGGATTCATGGTTGTACCTCTTCTTTAGTCCGCCCTGCCGGAAAGATGATGGTAGCGGCGCTCAGTGACAGCACTCTACCTTCCCTAGCCGAGCTTTATCGCACAAAAATAGACGGGATATCCGCGCCTTTTCGACAGTTCTCATCCACACTTGCTTCGCATAATGCTTCACTAGCCAGTCGATTCGTATCAAGAGAATCCGACTGTTTTGTCCCACAACCATGTATCCGCCGAAATCGTAACCTATGGGTATCTTCAATAATGCAATGCGCGGGCATATCGTTCGGGCGCTGCCGCCTGCGGACTACAAAGGCAATATGACGGGAATCCAAGAATGAAGGCAAAACTCACATTTGCCTTTGGCGCTGCGGCGCTGATCGCTCTCGTTGTTACGGCAGCTATCTGGGGTTCACAACCAGATTACCGAGTCTTGTTCTCCAACATATCGGATAAAGACGGCGGAGCAATCATAGCCCAGCTTTCGCAGATGAATGTGCCGTACAAGTACACCGAGGGCGGTGGTGCACTCATGGTTCCGGCTGACAAAGTGCACGAGGCACGCCTAAAGCTAGCCTCTCAAGGCCTGCCGCGCGGGGGGAATGTCGGCTTTGAAGTGATGGATGGTCAAAAATTTGGCGTGACTCAGTTCCAAGAGCATGTCAACTATCAACGTGCGCTCGAGGGTGAGCTGGCAAGGTCCATCCAATCCCTAGCTTCTGTTCAGACTGCGCGTGTGCACTTAGCACTGCCGAAACAGTCGGTATTCCTGCGTGAACAACAAAAACCGTCGGCGTCCGTAATGTTGACATTGCATGCCGGTCGCGTGATCGACCAACATCAGGTCGCTGGCATCACCCACCTAATTTCCTCGTCAATCTCCGACCTTTCACCCAAACAGGTCTCGATTCTTGATCAGAACGGCAAGTTACTTTCCGCGCAACAAGACGTGACAGGCTCGCAAAATTATGACTCGACGCAACTGAACTATGTGCGCGAAATCGAAGATGGACTTGCTCGCCGCGTGATCGGCTTGTTAGAACCGCTGGTTGGACGAGACAGTGTCCGCGCACAAGTATCGGCTGATCTCGACTTCACCCAGATTGAGTCCACTGCGGAAACCTTTGCACCGAATCAGGGAGCCGATACAAAGGCGTCTGTTCGCAGTCAAACGACACTCGAGGCGAACACCACGGCAAACGGCGCTGGCGGTGTACCAGGTGCCCTGAGCAACCTACCAGCCGCACCAACGTCAGCGCCGATTTCGGGTGGCCCTGCAGCCGGCGCATCTGCCGCAGCTGGCACAACAAATGCCAACAATAACGGGCGCCGCGAAGCCGTCACCAACTACGAGGTCGACAAGATGGTTCGCCGTGTCCGCAACCAGACAGGTACTATTAAGCGCGTCACTGCAGCGGTGTTGATCAACCACCGGAAAACACTTGAAAGCGACGGTAAGGTGACCTACGCGGCAATCAACGAAGCGGAGATGGCCCAGATTCAAGCACTGGTTAGAGAGGCGATTGGATTCAATAAAGAACGCGGCGACTCGATCAATATTGTTAATGCTCCCTTCTCGCAAGAACCGGTCACAACAGCAACCGAAATTGTGTGGTGGAAAGACCCCGCGAACGTGTCGCTTGCGAAAGAACTCGGTAAAGGCCTCGCGCTAATGCTAGGGTTGCTCGTCATTGTCTTCGGTGTCATTAGGCCAGCCATCAAAATTGCGACGTTAACCGTGGCATCACCAGCGGAAGGCCAAAAACTGCTGGCAGACGGGAATGTCGATACACCAGCGCTACGCGCTCCTGCTAGCGCTGGAGAAATCCAAGTCGAGAAGATTAGGGAAATCGCCAAAAATGATCCGGCGGTCGTAGCAAACGTAGTCCGCCAATGGGTGGGTAGCAATGGATGAGCAAGGCCTAGTCGACAGCGCTATTCTGCTGATGTCAATCGGCGAGGAGCAGGCTGCGGAAGTCTTTAAGTTTCTTGCGCCCAAAGAAGTGCAAAAGCTCGGCGAGACGATGGCTCGCCTTCGCACTGTCGACAAAGAAAAGGTCGAAAGTGTACTGACAACCTTCGCCGAACATGCAAACAGCGCGTCCTCGCTAGTAAGCGATTCCGATGCGTTTGTCCGCGGGGTATTGACCAAAGCGTTGGGGGAAGAAAAAGCGGCCTTTCTGATTGATCGGATTCTTGCCGGGCGGGATGTATCGGGAATCGAAGGTCTTAAATGGATGGACGCCGACACCATCTCGGAGCTGATTCGTGACGAACACCCGCAGATAATCGCGTCCATACTCGTCCATCTTGAGCAGGATCAAGCAGGCGATATTCTGTCCAAGCTGGGTGAACGCCTCCGTAATGATGTGTTGCTGCGCGTCGCTACCATCGATGGTATTCAGCCAAATGCATTGGCGGAACTAAACGACGTCCTTTCCAAAATCATGGCTGGTAGCGACAAGCTGAAGAAGGCTACTTTGGGCGGCGTCAAAAGCGCTGCTGGCATCCTTAACTTCATGGGTTCCTCTGTCGAACAATCGACACTAGACGCTATCCGCGAATACGATCCGGAACTCGCGACCAAGATTGAAGACCAGATGTTTACCTTCGACAATTTGCTTGATTTAGATGATAAAGCCATCCAGCTCGTGTTACGCGAAATTCAAACTGATTCGCTCACGGTTGCACTGAAGGGTGCTAAACCCGAACTCGCGGAGAAAATCTTCAAGAACATGTCTACTCGCGCTGCAGAAATGCTCAGAGAAGATCTTGAGTCTCGAGGACCTGTAAAAGTCTCTGAAGTCGAGGCGGAGCAGAAAGAGATCCTGAAAGCGGTTAGGCGATTAGCCGAGGATGGCCAAATATCTTTGGGAGGCAACAGCGATGACGCTTACGTCTAAGACAAAAACTGACGGCAAACCCGACGTCGCGACTCGCTGGAAGTTCGCCCCACTGGGCGACGTTGCCGGCAACCCTGGTGACACAGGGCCTCATATTAGTAGTAGCGAAGAGCCCGTCAGTGGCAAACAATTGGCGCAGCGCGCCCTTGAATCCGCCTATCAACGAGGACTGTCGGAGGGCTTTAGGGCTGGCACTGAACACATCACAAGAGAGTCGGGCAGCATGGCGAGTCGCATCGACTCGCTAGTTGCCTCCATGCAATCCCAATTTGAAGCCTTTGATCAAGATGTCGCGGACGCCCTGTTGGGTCTGGCATTCTCACTCGCAAGGCAGGTAGTTCGTAGCGAGTTGGAGCTACGCCCTGAACTGGTGGCAACGTCGGTGAAAGACGCACTACACAGCCTGTCATTGAAGGCAACCTTCCCCGGTATCTATGTGAATCCGGACGACCTGAATCTGATCAAGTCGGTATTGGGAGAAGAGCTGTCTGTACGCGGCTGTCGGATCATCGCAGACGTTAGCATCTCTAGAGGAGGCTGTCGACTCGAAAGTGACACTTCCACGGTAGATGCAACTATCGAGTCAAGGTGGGAACGCGCACTCAACAACATAGGTTACAACGGCAGCGAATACGGCAATGTCACCCCAACTCGCTAACGCTCCCGATGTTCCGCTAGCAGCAAAGTGGCGTCAGTTCATTGACGACCACGCAGCATTTGCCGATTCAACACTACCGCTGCAACGCAGTGGTAAGTTAGTCAAGATCTCAGGCATTGTCCTAGAGTGTGTCGGTCTAAGCCTGCCACTTGGTTCGACTTGCAGAATCTGTAATACTGGAAGCATATCCATCGACGCCGAAGTTGTTGGCTTTGCTGAGGATCGTCTCTTCCTAATGGCGGTCAGCGATATAAACGGACTAAGTCCCGGTGCATCCGTTTTCGCAACTGATCCCCCAACACAACGCCTACAGCCAGGCAAGTATCACCATCCATGGCGAAGGCCGGAAGACCGTTCGCGACAACTCCCAATTGGTGATGGCTTGTTAGGTCGTGTCGTCGCTGCCGATGGCTCGCCGCTAGATAGGCGCGGCGCGTTGGTACGTGTTCAACAGCGACCGATCAGAAGCCGCCCAATCAACCCGATCGAGCGGGAGCCAATCGCATCATCACTCGATGTCGGTGTGCGGGCAATAAACGGGCTGCTAACCGTTGGCAAGGGGCAGCGGGTTGGCCTGTTTGCCGGGTCTGGTGTTGGCAAGAGTGTGCTGTTGGGAATGATGGCCAAATATACAGAGGCTGACGTAATCGTTGTCGCGTTAATCGGCGAACGAGGTCGCGAAGTCAAAGACTTCATTGAGGAGATTCTTGGACAAACGGGACTAAAGCGTGCCTGCGTTGTCGCTGCACCGGCGGATCTTCCGCCACTACTCCGCATGCAGGGAGCATCGTATGCAACGGCCATCGCGGAATACTTTCGTGACCAAGGCAAGAGCGTCTTGTTGATCATGGATTCACTGACGCGTTACGCGATGGCTCAGCGTGAAATTGCATTGGCAATCGGCGAGCCACCAGCAACCAAGGGATACCCGCCTTCGGTCTTCGCAAAACTACCGGCGCTTGTTGAGCGTGCTGGTATGGGTGCTGATGGTAAAGGTTCAATCACGGCCTTCTATACCGTGCTGGCGGAGGGTGATGATCAACAAGATCCCGTCGCCGACAGCGCACGAGCTATCTTAGACGGACACATCGTCTTGTCGCGAAAAATTGCAGAAGCGGGACGCTATCCGGCGATCGATATTGAGCAGTCGATTTCAAGGGTTATGAGTAGCGTAGTTTCCGAACGCCACCAGCTTGCCGCACGTCATATGAAGGCTTTGATCAGCCGACTGCAACGCAATCATGACTTGATTTCTGTCGGCGCATACGTTGCGGGTACTGACCCATTGCTCGATGAGGCTCTACGTCTTCGAGCATCCATTGATCAATACCTACAACAATCGATGACGCAAAAAATTGGATTTGTCGAATCCACAAGTGAATTAATGACCGTCACAGCGAATTTGCTTTGACATTCTGCAAACGTCTACAAACAATAAAACCAATCCACCTACGCCGATATAAACGTGTCCGACACAATATTCTCACTCTTGGTTGACCTCGCTGAACGCGAGCGCAACACGACAAGTAAACGCTTGGCTGACGCCAACGCTTGCGTTACCGCCGCGCGCGCGCAGCTAGATATGCTTAATAGATACCGGTCCGATTATCTACAGCGCTTGGGCAACCGAAAATCGGGTGCCGGTGCAGAGACGTTGAGAAACTTCAATACGTTTATCCTAAAGCTTAATACGGCAATCTTGCAACAACAGAGTGATTTAGCGGCCTGTGAGCTGCGTTGCCGGGAAATTGTAGAAGCAGAACGCGCGGCCCAGCGCAAGTTACTCTCATTTGAAAAGTTACGTGATCGAAAGTCCATCGAAGCGCGCGAGCTACACTACCGCAGCAACAGAAGATTGGAAGATCAAACCGCTGCTAGCAGCATGTATTCAAACCAACATCGCCGCTAACTGTGTTGTTCTTGGCCGATAAAGAAAATGATAGATTTCAATTTTTTAACCTTAGCGCCTGAAGCCACTACGTCGCTCCGCAAAGCAAAGTCAGGAACTTTAAGTGAGGTGGAAATCCAGCCAGAGCTATTCGACTTTGCGGGTATTTTAGGTGGCTTTGTTAATCCCGCCCAAGACTTGTCGTTGGCTATCCCTGAATTGGCTGACGAGCATGCCGCGACCGAAGCGAGGGCGGCTCATAGCCTGGTAAGCAACGGGGGGGATAAAGCTGAATTAATGAAGCTTCCCGACCTAGATCTACTACGATTACCGTCAATTGCCAGTTCGGATGTCAAAGCCTTGGAACTTCCCGCTTTGAGCGACCAACGCTTTGCCGCAATTTCAAGCGCGCCGTTCGACGGTGGTGCATCTGCCGCTGCGGTATGCGACCAGCCGGTAGCTACGGATCAATCAGGCATTGCCAACGGGTGTAACCAGTGGTCTGACCCGATGACCGTGCTGCATTTGTCGGACAGCGCAAATCGCATCAGCGGCAGCGTTGAAGTAGTGACCGGCGGTTTACCCAATAGTACCCAACCCCTAAACCATGACGTACGCAAGAAAATCGATGGCGATACAATGGTTAGACGCATGGATGTCAACATCGAGTTTGCACTTCAAGCAGAAACGGCGCTCGATAGCGCGCTTCCGCCTGCCGCCATCTCTCTAGCGATACCGATGTTACCTTCCCCAATGTCCACACAAAGCAAACCAATCTCGTGGACAGATTTCCGCTTCACGGCTAATGCTGACACCGGATTGCCAACCATGTCTCACGACCCCGCTACGATTTTGGGTGTCGGCGAGCTACTTGGAGTTGCGGGAAAGTTACGATTCGCCAGAGAGAGTGCGCCGACATCGTTGGAACATGGGCTCGACTCGCCGTCTGTGACAACGCAGGGTGGGCAGTCTCCGATACTGCTGCATCAAGCGCCCAGCCCACTACAGCAACAGGTGATTTCTACACCTCTAAGCTCACTGCATTGGCCTACTGTTTTCAGTTCCTCGATCGTCAGGCTCGCGACGGAACAACTCACCCAGGCAAACTTGACAGTCACACCAGATCACCTGGGAACAATCAGTATCACGATTGCGCTTGAAGGAAGCAAAGTTTCCATTGGCTTCAATGCTGAGAACAGCGAAGTCCGCCAGGCGGTCAATGCCTCCTTGCCAGTGCTACAAGACTTGCTTGAAAAGTCCGGACTTTCACTCGGCCAATCGAGTGTCGGTCATGAAGCACCGCGCAATGCGAATCCCGATAACTTCAGACAGACAAAAGATTCCCAACGAGAGTCCGATGCTATCCCAGTTATCCCAGCCAAGCCTGTTCGAATACTGTTACCTGAATCGCGCGCCGGTAGAGTAGATTTCTTCGCCTGAGTCCCCCAGCGCAGCTAACGTCACGCCACCTTGCGAGATCGAACTCAACGTCTAAGTAGACCGGATTTACCCAGCTTTTTCGACCAATAGCCGCGGACGGCACCACGCATACTTCTTGCACCGTAATCGCCCCCAAGGGGCACGTTGCAAAAAGGAAACCTATGTCAGCCGACGTCGAAGCCGCATCCGCAAAACCTTCGAGCAAGAAGAAACTCATCATTATTAGCGCAATTCTGGTAGTTTTAGCCTTGGCTGGTGGTGCCGGAGCCTTCATGATGATGAAACCTAAACCTGCCGAGGCTGGCAAAGATACGGGTAAAGACAGCGGCAAGTCGGAAGCCTCAAGTGAGGTGAAGCGCGACCCCAAAGCGAAGCCTACGTTTGTTCCATTTGAATCATTTACGGTGAACTTAAACGACAAGGAGAATGAGCGTTACGCTCAGGTAGTGTTTTCAATAGAGGCCGTCGACCCCGCCACCGGCGACCTAGTTAAGGCCCAAATGCCCGCCATACGCAGCCGTGTTTTGATGACGTTATCCAGCAAAA
>JBEILF010000098.1:0-9087 GCA_040379385.1 Burkholderiales bacterium
CGACCCGGTGCGCAATGACCTTTTCACCACCTCAAAGGGTGCCGGTGCATTTTTGAATGATCGACGCATCCGCGTCTCGAAGACGGTCAACATTAAGGACGCATTGCTGGGGACCGGATTTCCATACAAAGAATTCAGCAATTTTGACCGTTACATGGCCGCCTTTAAGGAGATGACACAAAAGTCATCGGGTATCCGCCGCCCGGGTGCCGCAGCACTCGACTTGGCATACGTCGCATGCGGACGGTTTGATGGATTCTGGGAAATGGGCTTGAGCCCCTGGGATGTCGCCGCCGGTGGCCTCTTGATTCAAGAAGCCGGTGGCTTGATATCGGACTTCGAAGGCGAAAGTGACTGGCTGAACTCTGGTACCCTGGTATGCGGCACGCCTAAAGTGTTTGCGCCAATGTTGACCATCGTGCAGTCACACTTCAAGTCCTAGACATTCATCGGATCAGGAGCCTAGTCAAATGCATCGCATCGTTGTTGTTGGCGGAGGTGCGGGAGGGCTCGAACTCGCCACAAGGCTCGGCGATTCGCTTGGCAAAAAGCGCCGTGCGCATATCACCTTGCTTGATCGCAGCCGCACTCACTTGTGGAAGCCACTACTGCACGAAGTTGCTGCCGGCAGCATGGACATGCATTCGCACCAACTCGACTATCTTGCACAGGCGCGCTGGCACCACTTTACGTTTTCGCTCGGCGGCCTAAAGGGGCTTGACCGCAAGGCAAAAGAAGTCATCGTCGATGCGGTATTGGACGACGCCGGCGAAGAAATTCTTCCCGAACGACGATTGGCCTACGATACCTTGGTGATTGCCATCGGTTCGCAGTCGAATGACTTCGGCACGCCCGGCGTGACAGACCACGCCTTTACGCTTGACAACGCATGGGAGGCGCATCTGTTCCATCGCCGACTGGTCAACACTTGCTTCAAGGCAAATTTTGCCAACGACGGTCGTGTACTACGGATTGTTATTGTCGGTGCCGGTGCCACCGGAGTGGAGCTCTCCGCCGAATTGCACAACACTATCCGCATCTTGGCTGCCTATGGCCTGAATCAATTTGACCCGGAAAAACAAATCCACCTGACAATTGTGGAAGCGGGGTCGCGGATCCTTGCTGGTTTGCCTGAGTATCTTGCCGAGGCGACGCTCTACATTTTGCAAACGCTGAAGGTGGAAGTTATGACCGGAGATCCGGTTGTGGCGGTGCGCAACGACGGGCTCGACCTAAAGTCGGGCAAATCGCTGGCGGCGGACTTTGTCGTCTGGGCTGCCGGCGTGCGTGCATCGGTCGTATTGACAAATTTGGATGAATTAGAAACAAATCGAATCAACCAGCTGGTGGTGCTGCCGACCCTTCAGACGACGAGGGATGTGGATATCTTTTCATTAGGCGACTGTGCCGCGTGTCCTTGGCAGCAAGGCCGCAACGTCCCGCCGCGGGCGCAATCCGCACATCAGCAGGCAAGCCATATGCTGAAAACAATCAAACGGCGGCTAGCAGGAGAAGCACCCCGACCTTTTCAATACCGAGACTTTGGCTCCCTAGTCTCGCTGGGTACGTCTGAATCGGTCGGTACACTGATGGGATTTGTCTCGCGCGGCAGCCTGCGGGTGGAGGGCTTTGTGGCCAAAATATTCTACATTTCGTTATACAAACTGCATCTTTGGGCGCTACACGGGTTCTGGCGTATGGTACTCGATACGGCAGCCCGCATCATTCGCAGCCAGACCGAGCCCAAGGTCAAATTGCACTGACTGCCTTACAGGGTGATCTCCAACCCTTCGTGGGTAAGGAAGATGTCTTGTAATCCGTGCGCGCTGCCGATGCGCTGCATGGTCTGCGCAAACACGCGTTCGAGCTCGTCATCATTACGTGTCGGTTCGTGATGGGTGCATGCGAGGCGTTTCGCTCCCGCAGATTGCGCCAGTTCGATACTTGAATCATAACTGCCATGGCCCCATCCAATCTTGGCAGCGTACTCCTCAGCCGAGTATGAACAATCGGCGATGAGCAGGTCTACCGGTCCGATGGCAGCCGCAACTTCTACCGTACGCAATTCAACCATTTGCTGATAGGCCGCAAAGCCCTCTTCACCTAGCTGATAAATATTATGGTGCGGCTCATGGTCGCCCGTAAAGAAAACTGATTTACCGTTGCATTCAACGCGATAACCAAAGTTGACCACTGGATGGTTAAGCAAGACAGGCGTCACGGTCGCATCACCGATTGTCACTGCTAGCCCCGGTTGGACATCTTCATAGGTAATCCTCGCCTTAAGCTCTGCCTCACGCACCGGGAAGTAGCTGTATTGCATTTGTACGTCCATGACACGCTCAATCCCCGTTCCGGCAACAATGTCATGCGCGCCGCGAATCTGCACCGAACAGCCGGGGATAAAGATCGGCAAAAAGAACGGCAAGCCTTGGATGTGGTCCCAGTGCGTATGGGTAATGAATAAATTAGCATCGACGGGCAACTCTTTCAGAAGCGACTGGGCAAGCTGGTAGATACCCGTTCCTGCATCGAGCACAATTAGATTATCGGCATCTGTCCGTATTTCGATACAAGTCGTGTTGCCGCCATAGCGGCGCGTGCTCTCCCCTGGGATTGGAATAGACCCGCGCACTCCCCAGAAGCGCACCTTCATTGCGCAGAGTCGGCAAATGCCTGGGCCGACGCAAAAATGCCATCCAGCGGCCCAAGTCGCTCATCAATGGCCACGAAATCCACGCCCCAGCGCTGGGTGACAGGCTGTTCATCTTCTCGGAATGTATTGCAGGCGTTACCGACTGCCGCACGCCTCACCAATTGATTTGCCATCGCCACGCAAGCGGTAAGCCCGTTTGCTTCTGGGGTCGATTGATGGCTACGGATACAGGTGATTAGGTTGGCGGAAAATTTCCAGTGCTGCGCCAACATGCCACCGACGTCGGCGTGATCCGCACCGATTAGCTCACGTTCAACAATATGAAGCGGTCGTTTCTCCGCGTCAGTGATCGCCAGCGCCTCGCGGTACTCTTCCGGAAGATGTGTTGCCAACACAACTTTGCCGAAATCATGCAACAGCCCGGCGACATACGCGTCATCGCTGTCGACGCCCCCAGATTCAGGCCGGGTCGCGAGAAAACGGGCGAGCGAAGCCACTGCGACCGAATGAATCAAGTATTCACCAACATCAAAACCGGCAACATTTTTCGACGGCAACACGCCGATCATCGCAAAAGTAAGCGCCAGATTCTTGACGGTATTGAGTCCCAGATACAGAACCGCCTGGTTCACAGACGCGACCTTGTTCGGTAGTCCGTAACTGACGGAGTTAACAATGCGCAACAACTTCACCGTCATCACCGGGTCGTGCTCAATCACACCAACCAACTGACGGGGCGAGCAATTGATGTCACGGCAAAGTGCCAGCACTTGCTGCACGGCTTTTGGAAACGCCGGCATTTTCTCAACGGCTGCGACGAGGCGTTGTTGGGTTGCTTTTTGTCTGGGCGGAGTTGTCATTTTTTGTCGATTTGAAGCCAGTACGCAATGTTACGCTGAACCGCGAAAAAACAGACGAATTCTAGGCCCCATCAAAAATGGATATTGCACTGGAATATGCCGTCTTTAGCGCTGATTGCGGCGGACTTGTTAGACTTGCACTTGTGGTACCAAATGATAAGCAGCCGTAACTGCCGGAAAGCTCCCCATGACTATACTTTCAGACCAACTCCACCTACATCGCGATCAGCTGGATGCGTACTGGATGCCGTTTACCGCCAATCGCCACTTCAAGGCGGCACCGCGCATGCTGGCAAGTGCAGACGGCATGTACTACAAGACCGACGACGGCAAGACACTGCTCGATGGTTTTGCCGGACTATGGTGTTGCCACGCCGGCCACAATCGCCGACCCATCGTTGAGGCAATTCAACAACAAGCGGCGACGCTAGATTTTTGCTCGCCCTTCCAGTTCGCCCATCCACTGGCATTTGCCTTGGCTAACCGCATCATCGACATCGCGCCTGACAACATGCGTAATGTGTTTTTCTGCAATTCCGGTTCAGAGGCGGTGGACACCGCACTCAAAATCGCAATCGCCTACCACCGTGTGTGCGGCGAGGGATCAAGAACGCGCTTGATTGGACGCGAGCGCGGTTATCACGGGGTTGGATTCGGCGGAATCTCGGTCGGCGGTATGGTGGCAAACCGCAAAATGTTTGGCAATCTACTGGCAGGTGTCGATCATTTGCAGACGACGCATAACCTCGAAAAGAACGCGTACTCGGACGGCTTGCCCGAGCACGGTGCACACCTCGCCGACGAGCTTGAACGCTTAGTCGCACTACACGACGCATCGACCATCGCTGCGGTGATTGTTGAACCAATGGCTGGTTCGACCGGTGTTCTGTTTCCGCCCAAGGGATATTTGCAACGCTTGCGCGAAATCACCAAGAAGCACGGCATCCTGCTGATTTTTGACGAAGTCATCACTGGTTATGGCCGTCTGGGTGGTGCGTTTGCATCAGAGGTGTTTGGTGTAAAGCCGGATATGATCACGTTTGCCAAGGGTGTTACGTCGGGGACCGTGCCCATGGGCGGTGTCATTTGCACGCCACAGATTCACGACACCTTTATGACCGGGCCACAAGGGGCCGTGGAATTGTTCCACGGCTACACCTACTCGGCCCATCCTCTCGCCTGTGCAGCGGGTATCGCAACACTGCAACTTTACGAGGACGAAGCGTTGTTTGATCGTGCGGCCGCAATGGCACCCAAGCTTGCCGCTGCGGTGCATTCGCTTAAAGGTGAAAGGCACGTGATCGACCTTCGGGCGTTTGGTCTGGTTGGCGCCATCGAGTTGGAGCCCCGCGCGGGTGCGCCTGGTGCACGCGCCTTTGAAGCCTTTCTCAGGGCCTATGACAAAGGTGTCGTGTTGCGGAGCGCTGCTGACAATATCGTCATCGCGCCGGCCTTCATCATTGAAGACGCACAAATCGATCAAATCATCAGCGTGTTACGCGAGGTCATTAACTCAATTGATTAAGCTGCCTGCAAACGGCCGCTGTTAAGCTCCTTCGCACGATCCCCACCCGTTCTATCAGCGATACTGTACTTTCAATTCGTGACTAAATCAGCGCAACAGCCTACCGCAGGTAGCGGACTTGAACAGCACACGCCGATGATGCAGCAGTATCTCGGCATCAAGCGCGACCACCCAGATACGCTGCTTCTGTATCGCATGGGGGATTTTTACGAGCTGTTTTTTGAGGACGCAGTGAAAGCTGCGAAGCTGCTCGATATCACGCTGACCACACGCGGCCAGTCTGGGGGGCAACCAATCAAGATGGCCGGTGTGCCGTTCCACGCCGTCGAGCAGTATTTGGCAAAGCTGGTCAAACTTGGCGAATCTGCGGTGATTTGTGAGCAGGTCGGTGAAGTGACAGGCAAAGGCCCTGTAGCGCGTGCTGTCACACGAATCATCACGCCCGGCACACTAACGGACAGTGCATTGATGCCGAGCGAAAGAGACGTATTGGTCGCGGCCCTGTTTGCGCACGAAAACATCATCGGCGTGGCGTCACTATCACTAGCCAGCGGGCAGTTTTGTTTGCGTAACGCGAGTCATTCAACAGTTCAAGCTGAACTCGAGCGACTCCAGCCTGCCGAACTTCTCACAGCCGACAGTTTCTTCGACGCTGCGGAGGCAATCACAAGCTATGCGGGTACGGCTCGCCTTGCGGTAAAGCGACTCGCCGATTGGCAGTTTGATCTTGACACTGCGACCAAGCTGCTAACTTCACAGTTTGGCACAAGGGATCTCGCAGGGTTCGGTGTTGAGGGTATGGACGCTGCCATCTGCGCGGCGGGAGCGCTGCTTGGTTATGTTCAGCAAACACAGCGTTCTACGTTGCCTCATCTTTCCGGTTTACGTGTTGAGCGTGAAGACGCCTATGTACGAATGGACGCGGCCACCCGACGCAATTTAGAAATCACCGAAACCATCCGCGGTGGGACTGCTCCAACATTGTTCTCTGTATTGAACTCCACTGGGAACCCGATGGGTGCCCGGCGCCTGCGCGAATGGCTGCACAGTCCACTTCGAGATCACAACGCAATTACAGCGCGGCACCTTGCGTCACACGCTGTTGCGCCGGTTGCAACGACGATTCAACAGATCATCGGCGAGTGGGCCGACATCGAGCGCATCAGTACGCGTATCGCATTGCGAACCGCGCGGCCTCGTGATCTGGCGGCGCTGCGTGCCGCACTGGCCACGTTGCCTTCACTGCGGGGCGTGCTGTCCGCAATTGGGGCAGTAAGTGAAACTCCAGTATTGGCGGACATCGCCAAGGCATTTTGGCTGGAAGATGCCGTCTTTGCTTGTCTTTCCCAATCAATCGCAGAACAGCCAGCGAATATGCTACGCGATGGTGGCGTGATCCGCGCTGGATATGACGCCGAGCTCGACGAATTGCGCGGGATGCAAACCAATGCGTCTGGATTTTTGCTGCAACTCGAAGCGCAGGAACGCGAGCGCACCGGCATTGCCAATTTGCGCGTCGAGTACAACCGGGTGCACGGATTTTTTATTGAAGTCACACAGGGACAGCTCGACAAAGTGCCCGATAACTATCGCCGTCGGCAGACGTTAAAGAATGCCGAACGATTCACTACCCCGGAACTCAAGTCATTCGAAGATAAAGCGCTCTCCGCCGGTGAACGTGCCCTCGCGCGCGAGAAATATCTGTATGAGCAGGTACTCGACAAACTCGCGCCGTATGTGACGACACTCCATCGGCTGTCAAACGCCACCGCTGAGCTCGACGTTTACTGTGCAAACGCGCGCAACACCATCGCGTTGAAATTGAGCCAGCCGTTGTTTGTGCCCGACGACCGGCTGCATATTGAGGGCGGTCGCCACTTAGTAGTGGAAAGCCAGGTCGAGAGTTTTATTCCTAATGATTGTGATTTATCACGTTCGCGCCAGCTACTGTTAATCACCGGTCCCAATATGGGCGGCAAGTCCACTTACATGCGGCAGGTCGCGCAGATTACGCTATTGGCGCATACCGGCTTGTTTGTGCCTGCCGTGCGCGCAGAACTGGGAAACATCGATGCGATCATGACTCGAATCGGTGCCTCAGATGACCTTGCCGGTGGTAGATCTACATTTATGGTGGAAATGACCGAAGCGGCGGCGATTCTGAATACTGCCACTCGCCAAAGTCTTGTGCTGATCGATGAGATAGGGCGGGGTACATCAACCTTTGATGGACTATCGCTGGCCTATGCGATCGCGCATTATCTGGCTGAGACCTCACGTGCTTACACACTTTTTGCTACGCATTATTTTGAATTGACACGGTTAAATGCCGAACTGCCGAACTTGGCAAATGTGCATCTTGACGCTGTCGAGTCACGCGACAAAATTGTGTTCTTGCACAAGCTTGAAGCCGGTCCCGCCAATCAGAGTTACGGCTTGCAAGTGGCACAACTGGCAGGGGTTCCCCGCAGCGTCGTCAGGGTCGCACGGAAGCAATTGGCTAGGCTCGAAGCTTCGTCACAACTGCAAAGCGCACAGCGCGATCTGTTTTCGCCAGACCGGGATGCAGTGGCGGAGAGCAACGTCAGGTTGGAGCATCCATTGTTTGATGAACTGCGTGACGCGAAACCTGATGAGATGAGCCCGCGCGATGCGCTGGCACTTGTGTACAAGTTAAAATCTGCCCTTGGAGACGAAAGTGAATAAATTGTTTGCCGCCGCGTTTGTTCTCGCATTTGTGCTCCAACTCGGGGGTTGCGCGACACAACTGTCTACGCCGAACGCGCCTGCCACCTTTCAATTTGGTTTGATTGGGGACCAGCAGTACAACGATTGGGAAGAGCGACAGTTTCCGCGTTTACTCGCTGCCATGGATCGGGAGCCGTTAGCTTTTGTGGTGCACGTTGGTGACTTCAAAGCAGGCTCTAAGGCACCGTGCACCGATGCTTTGTTTCTACGCCGCTATCAGGAAATCAATCAATCCAAGCATCCCATCATATTCACACCTGGTGATAACGACTGGGTAGATTGCCGTCGTCCGACCAATGGCGTGATGAATCCCCTCGAACGGCTGAAGAAACTGCGCGAGATATTTTTTTCCAAGCCGCTGTCGCTCGGCCAGTCAACAATCAAACTGACATCGCAGGCGGAGATTTTTGCCAGCGACCCGGTGTTGTCACGTTATCGGGAAAACACCATGTGGGTGCAACGTGGCGTGGTCTTCGTCACTCTAAACATACAGGGAAGTAACGATAACGTCGGCTTCGACAGCGAGAACGACGCAGAACAGGTCGACCGTACACTAGCCAATCTGGCGTGGCTAAACGTTGCAATCGAGCGGGCGCGACGTGAAGACATTGTTGGCTTGGCGGTTTTTCTTCAGGCAAACCCAGGCTTTGAAGAGTCGCCAGCAGCAGTGGCGAAATCTGCGTATGTCCCATTCCTACAGGCCTTTGAGCGCGAAGTCGAGAAATTCGGTAAGCCGACCTTATTCGCTCATGGCGACACACATGAGTTCCGCGTGGACCGTCCGTACCGCAGCCCCCTAAACAAGCGGGCCATCGAAAACGTTACGCGTGTCGAAGGTTACGGCTCGCCGCGCGTCAACTGGGTTCGCATCGGCGTGGATGTGAATAACCGGCAGCAACCGTTTCAAATTTCTTCCGGCGGTTTTGTTCCCTCGCCGGACTGAGCCAATCCTAGCCTGAACATTTCATGGGGGCGCGTTCGAGAGCGGACGAGTAGGTGAACAGGCGAGCGGTTTTTGCCTGACCGACCACAGCATAGCGGGCTATGCTTCGGCGGCAAGGCGCAAAATTGCCGTCCAATCGCCCGGAGGCAACCTCCTGCTAAGCAACCGGCGACCCGCATGGGAACATGCCCACATGAAATGTTCAGGCTAGTGATGTACTCCATGTACGCCGTGCGGATGGCCATGTGCAATTTCTTCGCTTGATGCACTGCGCACCTCAGCGACGACACATTTGAAGATGAGACGCTCACCTGCCAGCGGGTGATTGCCGTCAACGACTGCTTGTCCGTCGGCG
>JBEILF010000099.1:0-8895 GCA_040379385.1 Burkholderiales bacterium
CGAGGAAGTGATGACGACGTCGCAGGACTGGTGGCCGGCTGACTATGGCCACTACGGGCCCCTCTTCATCCGGATGGCGTGGCACAGCGCAGGCACGTACCGCACGATCGATGGTCGCGGCGGCGGCGGTGCGGGCCTGCAGCGCTTCGCGCCGCTCAACAGCTGGCCCGACCACGTCAACCTGGACAAGGCGCGCCGCCTGCTCTGGCCGATCAAGCAGAAGTACGGCCAGAAGCTCTCGTGGGCGGACCTGATGATCCTCGCGGGCAACGCTGCGCTCGAGTCGATGGGCTTCAAGACCTTCGGCTTCGGCGGCGGTCGCGCCGACGTGTGGGAACCCGACACCACCTACTGGGGCAGCGAGCGCACGTGGCTTGCCGACGAGCGCTACATGGGCGACCGCGTGCTCGAGAGCAACCTCGCGGCGGTGCAGATGGGCCTGATCTACGTGAACCCCGAAGGCCCCAACGGCAAGCCCGATCCCATCGCGTCGGCGCGCGACATCCGCGAGACCTTCGCGCGCATGGCGATGAACGACGAGGAAACCGTGGCGCTGATCGCCGGCGGTCACACCTTTGGCAAGTCGCACGGCGCGGCCGACCCAGCGAAGTACGTGGGCCCGGATCCCGAAGCGGCACCGCTGCAGGAGATGGGCTTTGGTTGGCGGAGCTCGTTCGGTTCAGGCCACGGCCGCGACACGATCACCAGTGGGCTCGAAGGTGCCTGGACGCCGAACCCCACCACGTGGGACAACGGCTACTTCGACACGCTCTTCGGCAACGAGTGGGAACTGACCAAGAGCCCCGCTGGTGCATGGCAGTGGGTGCCCAAGGGCACGCTCGCCAACGGCCCGCAGGTCACGGCGCCCGATGCTGAAGACGCCAGCAAGCGCGTGACCGTCATCATGCTGACGACCGACCTGGCGCTCCGCATGGACCCCGCCTACGAGAAGGTCTCGCGCCGTTTCCACAAGGATCCCAAGGCGTTCGCCGATGCGTTCGCGCGCGCGTGGTTCAAGCTCACGCACCGCGACATGGGGCCGCGCTCGCGCTATCTGGGCAAGCTCGTCCCGAGTGAAGTGCTCGTGTGGCAGGATCCGGTCCCGGCCGCCACGCATCCGTCCATCGGTGCAGCGGACATCGCTGCGCTCAAGGCCAAGGTCCTCGCCTCGGGCCTCTCGGTCGCGCAGCTCGTGACGACCGCGTGGGCTTCGGCCAGCACCTTCCGCGGCACTGACAAGCGGGGCGGCGCCAACGGCGCGCGCATTCGACTCGCCCCGCAGAAGGACTGGGCCGTCAACAACCCGGCTGCCCTCGCGATCGTGCTGAAGGCGCTCGAGTCGATCCGTGCTGAGTTCAACAAGGCGGGATCGGCACAGGTGTCGATGGCCGACCTGATCGTGCTCGCCGGCTGCGCGGGCGTGGAGAAGGCCGCCAAGGATGCCGGCATCAGCGTGACCGTGCCGTTCACGCCGGGCCGCACCGATGCGACGGACGAGCACACCGATGCTGAGTCGTTCAAGGTGCTGCAGCCTGCGGCGGACGGCTTCCGCAACTACCTCGCGCACAGCCTGCCGCGTCGCGCCGAGCACCTGCTCGTCGACAAGGCTGACTTGCTCACGCTGACCGCGCCGGAAATGACCGTGCTAGTCGGTGGCCTGCGCTCGATGGGTGCGAACTGGGATGGCTCCGCGCTCGGCGTCTTCACCAAGACCCCTGGGCGACTGACCAACGACTGGTTCGTCAACCTGCTCGACACGGGCATCGAGTGGACGCCGGTCTCGACCGACGAGGAGACGTTCGCGGGCCGCTGCCGCCGCACGGGGCAAGCTGCCTGGACGGCGAGCCGCGTCGACCTGGCGTTCGGCTCGAACTCCCAGCTGCGCGCCCTCAGCGAGGTCTACGCCAGCGCCGACGCGAAGGAGAAGTTCGTGCACGACTTCGTCGCGGCGTGGGTCAAGGTCATGAACTTGGATCGCTTCGACCTGGCCTGACGTCGGTGGGAGCTTCGACGGTTGGACAGCCCGCGCCTGCTCGAAATCGCGTGCGCAGGATCACGACCGCGTTTGGAACCTGAACGAGTCTGGCGGGCTCGAACCATGATCGCGAAGGCGATGGGTCTGACAGGAGCACCACCATGTTCATGCGGATGATCTACGACGACAAGCTGGCCGAAGCCGCTTACCTCATCGGGTGCCAGCGCACGGGCGAGGCGATCGTGATCGACCCCGAGCGCGACGTCGATCGCTACGAGCAGGTCGCCGCGGCCAACGGGCTCAGGATCGTGGCCGTCGCCGAGACGCACATCCACGCCGACTTCGTCTCAGGTGGGCGCGAGCTCGCCGAGCGGGGCGCCCGCATCTACGTCTCCGACGAGGGTGACGCCGACTGGAAGTACCACTGGCTCGATCAGCGCTCGGGCGGCGGCTCCTATGACCACCGCCTGCTCAAGGATGGTGACACCTTCACGGTCGGCAACATCGAGTTCAAGGCGGTGCACACGCCGGGCCATACTCCCGAGCACCTCTGCTTCATGGTGACCGATCGAGGCGGCGGTGCCGACCAGCCCATGGGCGTGGCGACCGGCGACTTCGTCTTCGTCGGCGATCTCGGTCGTCCCGATCTGCTCGAGTCTGCCGCGGGCATCAAGGGCGTCGCCGATGCATCGGCACATCGCCTGCACGCCAGCGTGAGAACGTTCATGCAGTGGCCCGACTACCTGCAGATCTGGCCGGCGCACGGTGCGGGCAGCGCCT
Source organism: Burkholderiales bacterium (assembly GCA_040379385.1). Lineage (GTDB taxonomy): Bacteria > Pseudomonadota > Gammaproteobacteria > Burkholderiales > Usitatibacteraceae > UKL13-2. The sequence goes on from JBEILF010000099.1 coordinate 2,756, forward strand.
GCGGCAAGGCGCTCGGTGCCGGGCCCTCGACCACCGTGGGCTACGAGAAGATGTTCAATCCCTCGGTGCTCGCAGCGAAGACCGAGCAGGGCTTCGTCGACTTCATCCTCGATGCGCAGCCGGAGCCGCCGCTCTACTTCGCCCGCATGAAGCGCGACAACAAGATTGGCCCGCGCGTGCTTGGCATCGCTGGCGGGGGCGGCATCCCCAAGCCTGCGCGCATCGGGGCCGATGGGCTCAAGGCCATCGATGGCTCCAAGGTGGCGATCATCGACACCCGGGCTTGGACGGCGTTCAAGGCCGGGCACCTGCCGGGTGCGCTGCACCTGCCGCTGGCCTCGACCTTCAACACCGATGCGGGCTCCCTGATCGCCGAGGACGAGCCGATGCTGCTCATCGTCGAGGCCGCTCGGCTCGACGAGGCGGTGCGCGACCTGATCCGCGTCGGCCTCGACCGCTTCCACGGCTGGTGCGAACCCAAGGATATCGAGGCGTTCGCCGCCGCTGGTGGAGCGCTCGCGATGACCAAGGAGGTCAGCGTCGACCAGGCCCAGAGCATGATCGGCGCAGCGAAGCCATTCGTCCTTGATGTGCGTCGCGCCGCCGAGCACCGCGAGGGCGCGATCGATGGTGCGCTGAACATCGCGCACACGCGGTTGCTATCGCGCCTGGCCGAGGTGCCACGCGATCGCCACATCCTGGTGCACTGCCGCAGCGGGGCGCGCTCGGCGCGGGCGTGCTCGCTGCTCGCGCGCCATGGCTACGACTGCACGAACATGGCCGGCGGCATGCTCGCGTGGGAGAAGTCCTGCCCGGTGGTCGTGCGGTAGCCGCGGCTAGCATCGTCCCCATGCACGACAGCCAGCGGCGCTTCATTGACTTCATGGTTGATGCCGGGGTGCTCACCTTCGGCGACTTCACCACCAAGAGCGGTCGCAAGACGCCGTACTTCGTCAACACGGGCCGCTACCGGTCCGGCGTGCACCTGGTCGAGCTCGGTCGGGCCTACGCCGATGCGATCGAGCGCTCGTTCCCGGGCGGGTTCGATTGCCTGTTCGGTCCTGCGTACAAGGGCATTCCCTTGGTCGTGGCCGTGGCGATGGCCTTCGCCGAGCGCGGCCGCGAGGTCGAGTTCTGCTTCAACCGCAAGGAAGCGAAGGACCACGGTGAGGGTGGCGTGCTCGTGGGCCGGAGCCTGAAGGACGGGGACCGCGTGCTGATCGTCGAGGATGTCACCACCGCCGGCACGTCGATCCGCGAAACCGTGCCCGTGCTGCGTGCGGCGGCGCGCGTGTCGCTGGCGGGCCTGGTGGTCTCGGTCGACCGGCAGGAGCGAGCGAGCGAGTCATCGACTCGCACGGCACTCGCCGAGGTCGGCCACGAATTCGGCATGCCGACTGCGGCGATCGTCACCATCGACGAGGTGGTGGAGCATCTGGGTTCGCGCCTGACCGATGCCGACCGCAGCCGCATCGCTGCGTACCGCGCGCAGTACGGTGCAGCGGCGCAGTAAGTCCGGATGCGTCCGATCCACGCCTCGCGCTACCGTGTGCGCATGATCGCCACGAGCCTCGCGTCGACTCTTGCCATGTCCGTTGTTGGAGTGCTTGCTCCGCCTGTCGCTGCATCGATCGTGCTCGCCCTGGCTGCGCCCGCCCACGCCGCACCGCCGACCGAGTCCGAGCAGGTGGCGCTCTGGGCCAGTGACCGCGATGCGCGCATGGCGTGGTGGCGCGATGCGCGCTTCGGATTGATGCCTTTTTGCTGACCGATAAACATGACCGAACGCCCGTTGAGGAGTCCAAAACCGCCGACCATTGCTTTGTCGTCTTTGACGTTGCGGTCTCCGTGCAGTTCTTGGAACTGGCCGTTGGTGAGGGCATTGATATAAGCTAAAGTGTAGGGTCTGTCTGGATGACGAGAGAGTTGGACGCGTTGCCAAGGAGTGAGGTTGGCAAAAACTTCTTTGGTTTTGTCTGCCAAGACAGCCTCAAGTTCGGAGATTTGCTCTTGCATATCCACTTGAGTTTGCTCGCCTAGTTCTCTGGTTTGCTGAATTTGTTCTTCAAGTTCGCGCAGGGGTTCTTCAAAATCCAAATAGGTTGTGCTCATAGGTTTCTTGTTTCGTGCAACAAAAATAAGGATTTTCGGCAATTGCTTATCTTTACGTCATGATCTTGTATCCTCCGGCTAAAATCAATTTAGGTTTGCACATCCTTGCCAGGCGCCCAGATGGCTATCATGAGATAGAAACTATCATGGCTGCAATACCTTTTTGCGACATATTAGAAATCACGGTAGCCGAAGAAGATGCTTTCATTCAGACAGGTATCGAGGTGCCCTCTGATGGCCAACCAAACTTGTGTCAGCGCGCCGTCAACTTGCTGCGCGAAAACAAAGTATTTCCAAACTTGCAGCTTCACTTGCGCAAGCAAATTCCAGTTGGTGCAGGATTGGGTGGCGGTTCTGCCGATGCCAGTTATACGCTTTCTGGCGTCAATGCGCTTTTTGATTTAGGCTATACTAGCGCTGAGTTAGCAGATTTTGCTGCGCAACTCGGTAGCGATTGCCCTTTCTTTATTGAGGGTGGTTTGCAGCTCGCCCAGGGCAGGGGAGAAATCCTAAGCAAAATCGAACCACTCGGAAAATCTGTTCATTTGGTGCTGTGCAATCCACAGATTCACGTGTCTACCGCAACGGCTTATGCCGGTGTTGAGCCCGTCCCCAACAGGTCATCGATCAAAGAAATGTTTGCTTCAAATGGCCTCGCAAACCTCCAAAATGACTTTGAATTATCAGTTTTTCAAGCATTTCCATTGATTCAAGACTTAAAAACTGCTTTGTACAACGCCGGTGCCACTTATGCAGCAATGTCTGGGAGTGGGTCGAGCGTTTTCGGGATTTTTGCACAGAAACCTATTCTTTCTACTGAATTGAACAAACAAGTCATCTACAATGGCCCTTGGAGCTATTAAATTGTTTGTATTTTTTCACATAAAACGCTGCGAATTTAACCTTGAATTTATGGGATTAAGAAATATTTTTATATTTTTGAACTTGTCAATCTGACACTAAGTATTATTAACCTATTAATTAATTAAGTATGAAGAAAATTTTTACACTTCTAACGGCTCTTGTTTTAGGAGCTTCTGCCTTCGCACAATTTCCTGCGGTAGGTATCATCGGTTCTGCGGTTCCACCGTTTGACTGGTCTGCTGATGTCGACATGATCACTTTAGATGGTGAGATGTACGGCGCTATCGTTACTTGCGTTGCAGGTGAGGCTAAATTCCGTCAAGACGACGCTTGGGCGATCAACTGGGGTTCTGCTGACTTCCCTGCAGGTGTTGGTGTACAAGATGGTCCAAACATTCCAGTTGCTGCTGGTACGTACATGGTCATCTTCAACCGCACAACAGGTATGTATAGCTTCCAAACAAGCTTTGACGTTACTTACAAAGTAGACGTAACCAACTACCTTGCTGCTAACACATTGGCTGCAAATGGTATCCGCGTTGGCGGTAACTTTACAGACAACGGTGCTACTGTAGCTGCTGGTGCGGTTGCTAACTGGTCTCCTGCAGATGCAAACTCTGCAATGACTGACGAAGGCAACAACATCTGGGCAATTACTGTATCTTATCCAGTTGCTTCTTTGGGTGCTACTCAATTCTACAAGTTCGTAAACGGTGACTGGGGTGCTAACGAAGGTACTGACGTTGCTAACACAATCGCAGTTGACTCATGTGGTGTTGACGATGGTGGTGGTAACATCAACCGTACTTACACTTTGATGCCAGGTACTGTATGTTACGTATGGGATGCTTGTACAGCATGTGGTGTTTCAGTTGCTGAGAATGCAATTGCTAACCTTACTGTTGCTCCAAACCCTGCAACTGATGTAGTTAACTTCACTTTCGAAGCAAACAACGCTGCTGTTGCAACTGTAACAATCTTTGATCTTGCTGGTAAAGCTGTAGCTACTCAAACTGTTGCTACTTCTGCTACTACAACAGTAGAAATGAACACAACTGCATTGCAGGCTGGTTCTTACATCTACAATGTTGTTGCTGGTGACAAAGTTGCTACTGGTAAATTGATCAAGCAATAAGCTTCAATTAAATGATTTCAAAAGCCTGGGTGAATTTCACCCGGGCTTTTTTGGTCTTGAATTAACCGATTAATAAATTTTTTATGATGAAAAAGCAGTTTCTTTTATCTATTGTTTTGATGATGCTCGACGGGTTTGTGAATGCACAAATCTTAGAAGTAAATCCTGCATTTCCAACGGTAAATGATGTGGTAACCATCACGTATGATGCAACACAAGGAAATGCAGCGTTAGTAGGCCAAAATCAAATCTATGCCCACGCTGGGCTCATTACCTCTGCAAGTACATCGCCAACCAATTGGCAATTTGTACAAGGAAACTGGGGCACCGTAGACCCAGAAGTAACCATGACCAACATCGGCAATAACAAACACACCATCACGATAGATATTGACCAATATTATGGTTTCCCGGTTGGCACAAACGTGTTGAAGTTTGCTTTTGTTTTTAGAAATGCAGCCGGAACAATTGTAGGTCGCTCAGCAGATGGCAGTGATATCTATTACGACATCTACCCTGTGAATGCGGGTTTATTGGCGCAGTTTTTTCATCCGAGCGCTGGAGCCACCCTAGATGTAAACGAGCAATTACAAGTAGCGGCCGCAGCCAATCAAAATGCAACCCTAACGCTCAAACAAGACGGCAACGTGCTGCAAACCTTAGCCAATGCCACCCAACTCAATTACAACCTCACGGCTACCTCAGCTGGCACACACTTACTTGAATTCATTGCCGACAACGGCACAACACAAGTCATCGACTCGACTTATTTTACAGTGAACCCAGTGGTGGTTCCACAAAACCCCACTTATGCCAATTTGCAAAATGGCATCAACTACATCAACGACACCACCGTCGTGTTGCAATTATTTGCCCCTCAAAAAGAACACATTTACGTCATCGGCGACTTCAACAACTGGACGCCCACGGCCAACTATCATATGAACTTAGCTACCAATAACCAAACTTGGTGGTTAGAAATTACGGGGCTCAATCCCGGTCAAAAATATGGCTATCAGTACTTTATCGATGGCAGCATGCGCTTGGCCGACCCCATGAGCTCAATTATTTTGGATCCGAACAACGACAACAGCATCAATGCCCAAACTTATCCAAACCCGCATCCGTATCCAACGGGCCAAACAACAGGTTTTGTAACGGTTTTGCAAACAGCAGCCACGCCGTACGTTTGGTCTACTACCGGCTTTACAGCACCCCAAAAGAAAGATTTAGTGATCTACGAATTGTTGGTTCGGGATTTTGTAGCCAAGCGCAATTACCAAACACTTATCGATACGCTTGATTATTTGGACAAATTAGGAATCAATGCCATTGAACTCATGCCTCCTGGCGAGTTTGAAAACAACGAAAGTTGGGGATACAACCCTTCTTTTCACATGGCGCTCGATAAATATTACGGCACGCCAGAAAAATTCAAGGAGTTTGTTGATTCTTGCCATGGTCGCGGCATTGCCGTGATTGTCGATATGGTCCTCAACCACGCATTTGGGCAAAATCCGATGGTTAACATGTACTGGGATGCCGCAAATGCGCGCCCTGCAGCAAACAGTCCTTGGTTCAATGCCATTTGCCCGCACGAGCCATATTGTTGGGGCTATGATTTTGACCATACCCGCTTGGCTACGCAAAACTATATTGACCAAGTGAACCGCTATTGGGTCGAGACCTACAATGTGGACGGCTTCCGCTTTGATTACACAAAAGGTTTTGTCAATAATGGCAATGCCTATAGCATGGAGCGCATCAACTTACTCAAGCGAATGGCGGATGAAATTTGGAGCTACAAATCAGATGCGTATATCATTTTAGAACATTGGTGTGACAACGCCGAGGAAGAACAATTGGCAGACCACGGCATGATGCTTTGGGGCAATGTTACCCACGGTTATCAGCAGGCCTTGATGGGCTTTACAAACTCCAGTAACATCAGTTCTGGTATTTACGCCAACAGAGGTTGGTCGGTGCCGCATTTGGTTTCTTATGCCGAAAGCCACGACGAAGAGCGCAC
>JBEILF010000100.1:0-8893 GCA_040379385.1 Burkholderiales bacterium
CAACCTGAAGCCGCAGTTCAAATGGCCGCGTTCGGTAGCTCAGCGTCGCAAAAGCGTAGCGCTCTTTAGCGTGGTCGTTAAAGGTTCGCTTTCGGGCAGCCGCCATGTCAGCTATGGGTCAAACTCTGCGGTTCCGAAAGAAAAATTCGGTTATTTCTGCACGGTAGTTCCACACTGACTTGCGAAATTGGTCTACGTGCGACTGGTGGACTAGCCTGAACATTTCATGGGTCGCCGGTTGCGTAGAAGGGGGTTGCCTCTGGGCGATTGGCAAACCAATTAGGCGCGTTTCTCGCTTGCTGTGGATGCGCGCTGCAGGTTCGCTCGCGGGCGATTGCACGGCAATGTTCCGCCTTGCCGCTGAAGCATAGCCCGCTATGCTGTGCTCGGTCAGGCAAAAAACCGCTCGCCTGTTCACCTACTCGCCCGCTTTCGAACGCGCCCCCATGAAATGTTCAGGCTAGTGAAAACCGATTGGCGGGGGCAAAGTGTTTATCTGCCTACACTAGGCAATTCCATACGATATTCTGGGTATCGTACCCAGAAAAAAAGCCCACTCAAAAGTGGGCTTTTTTGTTACCAGAAGTCTCTTACTTGTACTTTACGCTACAGCCATATGGTGTTGTCGAGGCGGTGCTGATAGGCTTGTTCGCTTTGGATTCATCCAACGCGGCTACAACAAAGTTTTTCGCAGTCTTTATCTCTTCTTGTCTGGTACCGCGCTTGTCGTCGATCGCGCCCGCATAAATCAATGTCCCAGCCGGGTTGATAACGTACATATGTGGCGTGGTCTTTGCCCCATACAGTCGACCAACACTGCCGTCTGTATCAGCCATGTAACTATCAGGAGCTGCTTTCTTGTCGGCGATGTAGCCTTTCAGCTTCTCATTGGTCATGTAGTCTTGGTGCGACGGATTGGTCGAGTTGACCGTTAACCAGACCGTATCTTTTGCATCGTACTTGTTTTGTAACGATTGCATGTTGCTTGAGTCGTAATGCTTGACGACAAAAGGACACGCGGGGTTGTGCCATTCTAGGACGACATGTTTGCCTTTGAAGTCGGCCAGCTTTACGGCTTTGCCGTTGATGTCGTTTAGGCTAAAGTCCGGCGCAGGCTGGCCCACGGACGCAGCATTGGCGATAGCGGCAGTGCCAATCAGGGTTGAGGCAATCAAGGATGCGAGAAGTGAGTTTTTCATGGCTTTCCTTACCGAAAGATTTGATCAAAATTGGTGGGGGAACAGTGCCAGCGGCACCTCGGTGTACTAAGAACGCAGGATGCCAAAATAGTTGCAGTGCGCGCATGGTACACGCCACCCAAAAGGCTTCGCCGAGGAAAGCCCTTTACTAAAAAATGCTCGCTTAAGCCATCCGTTTCCTGAGTTCCGTGTCCACAGCGTGCATGTACTGCTCTGTGGTCAGGTACGGATGGTCTGGCCGAATAAGAATCGCGAGATCCTTAGTCATCTCCCCGCGTTCAACAACGTCAACACAGGCTTTCTCAAGCTTGAGCGCAAAATCGACCACGTCCGGTGTGTCGTCCATACGACCGCGCGCTTGGAGGCCGCGAGTCCACGCGTAGATAGAGGCAATTGGGTTGGTGGAGGTCGGTTTGCCCTGCTGGTGCATCCGATAGTGGCGTGTCACCGTACCGTGTGCCGCTTCTGACTCGACCGTTTTACCATCGGGAGACATTAAGACCGAGGTCATCAAGCCAAGCGATCCGTATCCCTGCGCAACGGTATCGGACTGCACGTCGCCGTCATAGTTTTTGCACGCCCACAGGTAACCACCGCTCCACTTTAGATTGGACGCTACCATGTCATCAATTAAGCGATGTTCGTATGTCAGTCCCTCGGCTTCAAACTTCGCCTTGAACTCGGCGTTAAAAATTTCTTCGAAGAGGTTTTTAAAACGACCGTCGTAGATCTTGAGGATGGTGTTCTTGGTGGACAAGTAGACGGCGTATTTGCGTTGTAAGCCATAGTTAAAGCAAGCGCGGGCAAATCCGGCGATTGATTCATCGAGGTTGTACATAGAAAGTGAAATCCCCGCCCCCGGTGCCTTAAACACTTCTTTTTCGATCGGTGCCGAACCGTCACTGGGTGTGAATTTGACGGTAAGGGTGCCAGCGCCGGGGAATTGAAAGTCCGTTGCACGGTATTGGTCACCAAATCCGTGCCGCGCGACGACCACCGGTTTGTCCCAGTGTGAAACGAGGCGTGGGACGTTTTTGCAGATGATCGGCTCACGGAAAATGGTGCCATCTAGGATATTGCGGATGGTGCCGTTTGGTGACTTCCACATCTGCTTTAGATTAAATTCTTTGACTCGTGCTTCGTCTGGCGTGATGGTAGCGCACTTGACTGCGACGCCATACTGTTTTGTTGCCATCGCAGACTCGACGGTAACTTTGTCGTCAGTTGCATCGCGATGTTCCATGCCCAAGTCATAGTATTTAAGGTCAATATCCAAATAGGGCAGGATCATTTTTTCGCGAATCATCTGCCAAATGATTCGCGTCATTTCATCGCCATCCATTTCAACGATGGGGTTTTTGACTTTAATTTTGGACATGGATTTTCCTAGGGGTTGAAGGAGCCCGGCGACTGCGAACACAATGCCAAGGGGAGCAACAAAGTCTAAAATTATAGCAAACAGGTCAGCCCCGCGTGCGACGGTCGACTGTTCAAACCCTAGCAAAGACAGGCGTTTCCAGCAAATTTCGCCTTGAAACCCCCGTCTTTTTTAGACCTTTGCTACCCAAGCCTCTGCCAAACGCTTACCGTCGGCGCGTCCCGTGACCAAATCCGTGTTGGTTCGATTTTCGCGCGCAACAAACATTGACGGATGAAGGCAACCAGCCTGGTTTTAGAAGGATGCGCTTTTTGAAAAAAGCCCCTAGCGCGTGGCGCTAAGGGCTTGATTTTTGGTGGCCTGGGGCGGAATCGAACCACCGACACAAGGATTTTCAGTCCTCTGCTCTACCGACTGAGCTACCAGGCCGTTTTCCCATAGCAACTGCAAATTCTTTTTCGCTGAGATCGCAAGCCTTTGCTCCTCCACGAAACGCTTTGCAGGGCTTTCGCTTCGTCAGGCGCAAAACGGCGGCACGCGAATTTTCTGCCTGACCCGACTGTGCTATCAGGCCAAAATTTGACCTTTACCGAAGTCAGCGTACGAAGTGATGCGGAAAGCCGCTGATTATACTGTCATTGTCCCTCGATTCCAAATTGTCCTATACGTCCAGAATCATTGTGGCTCTTCTGGCTTTGATTTTCTCGGGGGAATTGGTTGCAACACAGGGTATTCGACCCTTGCTTCGGATGACGGATTCCACCTAGGCTGAGATCGAAAAGAAGACCCGCAGACAAGTATATCTGCGGGCCAACTGGCCAGGTTGAGGACTTAACTCAACACCAATTGATAGGCGATGAGGTTGACGCATGCCAGGCAAGGCAAATTCACTGCCTGAAAAGCGGCGGCACGCTGTTATGTGGTTCGGTAAGATAGCCTGCATGAAACTACCCGGACGAACCCTACCGAGTGAAGAAACCATGTGGCGCGCCTTCGTTGCGCGCGACACCACCTTTGATGGTGTTTTTTTGACAGGCGTAAAGACAACTGGCATCTTCTGCCGCACCACCTGCTCTGCGAGAAAACCGAAACGCGAAAATGTGGCGTTTTTTGCCAATGCGGACGAGGCCATGTTTGCTGGGTTTCGCGCGTGCCTGCGTTGCAAACCGATGGCGCGTACCTTTGATAAGCCAGACCTCGTTGATCCTCTCGTAGAGCTTATCGAGGAAAAGGTCGGCATACGCATCCGTGACGGGGATCTGTTGGCCTTGGGCATCGACCCTTCAACCGCAAGGCGGCAGTTCAAACGTTACTTTGGAATCACGTTTCAGGCCTATAGCCGCGCAAGGCGATTGGGTGCGGCGCTGGCAGCCGTGCGGGAGGCAACAATCACGGGAAAGGATACATTCGTGCTCGATCAACAACTCGATGCAGGCTTCGATTCGCCAAGCGGATATCGCGAGGCCTTTGCCCGCTTGTTTGGTTCGCAGCCTTCAAAAGCGGGGGACGTTACAGTGATGTTTTCGACCTGGCTTGACACCCCCTTAGGGCCAATGCTTGTCGTTGCCGATGACGCTGGCATTCACGTGCTTGACTTCGTCAATCGGCGCGGCTTGGAGAAGGAGATTGGCCGACTGCGGGCGAGAAACAAATGTGTGATTGTGCCGGGGAAGCAGCGTTACCTGGTTCAGGCTGCGAAAGAAATCGGCGAGTATTACGCGGGTAAACGACAAACGTTCACACTTCCGTTGGCCGACTGCGGAACCCCTTTTCAGCGATCCGTCTGGAAACAACTTCTGGCGATCCCGGTCGGCCAGACACGTACATATGCGGATATCGCGAGGGAGATTGGTCAGCCAAAGGCGGTGAGGGCGGTAGCCAGGGCGAATGGTGACAACTATCGCGGTATTGTCATCCCGTGTCATCGTGTTATCGGTTCTGATGGCGCGCTAACGGGCTATGGCGGTGGCCTCGCTCGAAAGCAGTGGCTGCTCGACTTCGAGCGCGAAGTCGCCAGTCGGGCAGATTAGATTTGTACTGCGGCGATTGCGTTTTGTGCGGCCTCTGCGGAAGTGTAGCGATCGCCAGGTTCCTTGGCGAGCAGCCGCCGCAAGACAGGTTGAAATGGCGCAAATTTTTCCGGCAGCATCGGAACTGCGGCATTCACATGCATCGCCATAATTTCCACTGAAGTTGGCGCGAGATATGGTGGCCGACCTGTCAACATTTCAAAAAGTAAGACGCCAAGTGCGTAGAGGTCACTGCGCACATCTAGTGGACTAGCCGTCGCTTGTTCCGGGCTCATGTAGTAGGGGGTACCAAGCGCAATATTGTTTTGGGTAAGTGCCAGACCCGAGCCGATTTGTTTTGCGATTCCAAAGTCTGCAAGCACCGCTTCGCCGGTCATTCGCATCAGTATGTTGGCGGGTTTCAGATCGCGGTGGATGATACCTGCGCCGTGGATGGCTCCGAGTGCAGCAGCGATTTGCTCAGCATACTTTTGCGCGCGTTTTGGTGCCATGCCGGCATCGATGTCAAGCCGCAAATCGCCCCCAGGTAAATACTCCATCCCAATGTAGAGATAGTTCTCGACAAGCCCATGCTCAAATACTCGGGCAACATTTCGATGCGAAATGCGAACCAACATCGAGTATTCGGTCAAGAATCGATTAATTACTTCGCGCTGCTCACCTGACCGATCTGGCAGTCGTGCCAGTTTCAGCGCATGCTGGTCACCAGTGTGGAGATGTTTCGCCAGCAACACCTTCGAGCTGGCCCCCTCACCTAACGTGCGAACTGTCTCGTAACCTGGCACCAAAAGCGCTGAGCCACTTTCCGCTTTCAAGCCAAGCCCAACGGCGGCGTGCATCCCCATGCGGTTTCCTCGATCCGCCAGTCGTGAGGTCACCGCTTCGCCGAGCTCAGCTCCGCTAAAGGGTTTTATCAGAAAGTCACACGCCCCTACATTCATCGCCCGCTTAAACAAAGTGCGATCATCAGTACTGGAAATGAAAATCACTTCGGGCTGGCCGAGCGTTGGTGTCATTCGAACTGAGCGAATGAAGCTGAAACCATCCATGCCGGGCATGTTCACGTCGCTAAGAATCATATCGAACGCCCGGGAACGAATGAGGGCAAGCGCGTCTTCCCCGCTCGGTGCCACAGTTACCTCGAATTGACGAGCGCGCAGGGTTCGCGCGATTACCTCGCGAACGATTTCATCATCTTCGACAACGAGTACGCTATTCATTGATGCGGTTCTTGTTTTGACTCATTAGCGCAATGATATATGGGTAGCGGCGCGGCATAAACAAAAAGGCCTCGCTTTCGCGAGGCCTTTCGTTTTGTGCTGCGGCAAAGTATCGCCGGTTTGAGTGCCGGGATGATAGCAAGGCGGATGGTTGCGACGTGTACAGATTGGTACACGAGGCACCAGCCAACGATGCCTGCGCCCGTAAATCAAAGCGGATTTACATGTCCATACCGCCCATGCCGCCCATTCCACCCATGCCGCCACCAGGACCGCCAGCAGGTTCTTCTTTCGGCAGCTCGGCAACCATTGCATCGGTGGTGAGCATCAGGGAAGCAACCGATGCCGCATTTTGCAACGCATAGCGGGTGACTTTAGTCGGGTCCAAAACGCCCAGCTCAACCAAATCGCCGTACTGGCCGGTTGCCGCGTTGTAACCAAAGTTGCCCTTGCCTTCGACAACCTTGTTTACTACGACTGAAGGCTCGTCACCAGCGTTTTGCGCAATCATGCGCAACGGCTCTTCGATAGCGCGGAGGATGATCTTGATACCGGCGTCTTGCTCAGCGTTGTCGCCAGCAATCTTGCCTGCGTTGGTACGCGCGCGGAGTAGTGCAACACCGCCGCCCGCCACAATACCTTCCTCAACGGCTGCACGTGTTGCATGCAATGCGTCCTCTACACGGGCTTTTTTCTCTTTCATTTCAACTTCGGTCGCGGCACCAACGCGGATCACTGCCACACCGCCGGCCAACTTGGCCACACGCTCCTGTAGCTTCTCTTTGTCGTAGTCGCTGGTTGCGTCCTCGATTTGCTTGCGGACAGTTGCGACACGTGCTTTGATTGCTTCTTGATCGCCGGCACCGTCGATGATAGTTGTATTTTCCTTGGCGACTTCGACTTTCTTCGCACGTCCCAAATCCTTCAGGGTCACGTTCTCGAGCTTCAAGCCGAGCTCTTCTGCGATCACGGTGCCGCCGGTCAGGATGGCGATGTCTTCGAGCATTGCCTTGCGGCGGTCGCCGAAGCCAGGTGCCTTCACAGCAGTGGTCTTCAAGATACCGCGGATGTTGTTCACAACCAGTGTGGCGAGCGCTTCGCCGTCAACGTCTTCTGCGATGATCAGCAGTGGGCGACCGGCTTTGGCCACTTGCTCAAGTACCGGCAGGAGGTCGCGGATGTTCGAGATCTTCTTGTCGTGCAACAGGATGAACGGCTCGTCGAGGTTGGCGACTTGCTTGTCTGGATTGTTGATGAAATATGGCGAGAGGTAGCCGCGGTCAAACTGCATACCTTCAACGATGTCGAGCTCATTTTCGAGCGACTTGCCGTCTTCAACCGTAATTACACCTTCCTTGCCAACCTTTTCCATTGCCTTGGCAATGATATCGCCGATGTTGGCGTCAGAGTTGGCCGAGATCGCGCCGACTTGTGCGATTTCTTTATTGGTCGTGGTTGGCTTGGAAATCTTCTTTAGTTCAGAAACGATGGCAACCACTGCCTTGTCGATGCCGCGCTTCAGGTCCATCGGGTTCATGCCGGCGGCAACATACTTCATGCCTTCGACAACGATTGCTTGTGCCAATACGGTGGCGGTGGTGGTGCCGTCGCCTGCGACATCAGATGTCTTGGAAGCAACTTCCTTAACCATCTGTGCGCCCATGTTTTCGAACTTGTCTTTCAGTTCGATTTCTTTTGCGACCGAAACACCGTCTTTGGTGATGGTTGGGGCACCAAACGAGCGCTCAAGAACCACGTTACGGCCCTTGGGACCAAGCGTAACCTTTACTGCGTTGGCGAGAACGTTAACGCCATGAACCATGCGGACGCGTGCGTCGCCGGCGAATTTGACTTCTTTAGCTGCCATGATGAATACCTCGTATCAATATTGAATTGGGTGCCGGAAAATCGGCAAATTTGAAACGGGGTTGTTGTCGAGGAAAGCGAGTAGTTGGTCGTCAGGCGAGGCGCGCGGAAAATTTCGAAGCGACGTGTACACGTTGGTACACAAGCGAGAAATTCGAGCAGCAACAATGCATGGCGGCCAAATACGAAGCTTTACTTGGCAACAACGGCCATGATGTCTTCCTCGCGCATTACGAGGAGTTCTTCGCCGTCAACCTTGACGGTAGTGCCGGAGTACTTGCCGAACAATACTTTGTCTCCGACTTTGACATCAACGGGTGATACCTTGCCTTCTTCGTTTTTCTTGCCCGGGCCGATGGCGAGCACTTCGCCTTGGTCCGGTTTCTCGGCAGCCGTATCTGGAATCACGATGCCGGAGGCGGTCTTCCGCTCTTCTTCTAAACGCTTTACGATCACACGATCGTGCAGGGGACGCAATTTCATAACTCACTCCTAGTGGTTGGTTGAAACAAAAAACAAATCCGGTTTGCCGGTCTGGCAAAGCGCGTTCGATTCGCCGGACCGCTTGCGCGACAGTTGGGTGGGAACTAATCGGGGATGATCTCTTGATCACGCGCGCCTAAACCAGTTAGCACTCGACTGCGACGAGTGCTAATTATAGTACCGAAGCCAGCGTTTTCAAGTCGCAATGCAGCGAAAGCGCTAGAAATCACCAAATTTTTATGTAAGCGCACACTTATGTTAAGTCTCCTTCCGACTCGACTATCTCCACAGCCACGGCTCAGCGCCAGCCGAGTATCTGACGCAACTGGGCGGCTGCAGCGTAAAGAGCTGTAGGGCAGCAAATTTCGGTTACAGGTGCCCGATAACAAGAGAAGTGCGGACTTGCTTAGACCGCAGACGGTTTGCATTTCCCTTGGTGGTTGTGCGGCCGGGCAAGTGAAACCTGGCCGTTGCCGTGGGATGCGGCTCTGCACACAACACCGCGTCCGCTAAACAAATCAGACGGACTGACGACAACATGAGACATCAAGTTATCCAATCGTCAACCAAACGCCTTACTTCTTCGCACACAGCCGGAGAACAGTAATCACCTAGACGCGCGTATCAACCATGCTGTTAAAAGCCAGCACGCCATTCGCTGATCTGCCTGAAACGACACTGGAAGAAATCGCCGAGGCGGCACGATCACTTTTGCTG
>JBEILF010000101.1:0-8795 GCA_040379385.1 Burkholderiales bacterium
GCCGACGCACTTGAATTTGGCCTCGCCAAGACAGTACACCTCTATCTCGAGGCCACCGGCAATGCTCCGCTCGACGCGGCCTAGGCAGAAAAGGATGGCGTCATGATTTTTGGAATCGGCACTGATATTGTTGCCATCAAACGTATTGGAGATGGATTACTCAAACACGGTGATCGGTTCTTGCATCGGATTTTGAGTGACACCGAATTGGCCGAATATACAAAACTCAATCGCTCGGTCAATACACATTCCGCCACACGCTTTGTGGCAAAACGCTTTGCGGCGAAGGAGTCGTTTTCAAAAGCGTTTGGCACCGGAATCGGCGAGGCAGTTGGCTGGCACGACGTGTGGGTAACACACGATACCAATGGCAAGCCGCTTATTGCGGTGAGCCCTGCGCTGCAACTCCACCTTGACGCGGCCGGTGTCAATCGCACACATCTTTCCATTTCCGACGAACACGATCATGCGATCGCGTTCGTCGTCTTGGAGTCTTTAGATTTAGGAACAACGATTGGAGATGAATAGGTTATGACAACGCAGATGTTGCTGGGGCCCATCATGGGCGATGTTGAAGGGCTGGTGTTAACCGAGGCGGATCGGCAGCGCTTGATGCACCCGTTGATGGGAGGCGTGATTTTCTTTGCCCGTAACTATGCCAATCCGGCGCAGCTCGCCGCGCTTGCGGCGTCGATTCGTGAACTACGCACACCGCATTTGATGATGGTGGTTGATCACGAGGGTGGCCGTGTGCAGCGCTTTCGCGAAGGCTTCACGACGATACCGCCGATGCGCTTGTTGGGTGAGCGCTGGAAAGCAAATCCGGCGGAAGCCAGAAAACTTGCCCACGCGGTCGGAGTTGTCATCGGCACTGAACTGGTTGCTCACGGACTGGATTTTTCTTTTACGCCCGTGCTTGACCTTGATTGGGGGGGGTCGACCGTCATTGGTGACCGATCATTTGGGCGAGATGCCGAAACAGTCGCGGCGTTGGCGGGCGAGGTTATCGCTGGGTTGGCAGCGGTTGGTGTGGCGTCGTGTGCAAAACATTTCCCCGGTCACGGCTTTGTCAAGGCAGATTCACATCACGAGATTCCACGAGACACGCGCAGCTTCAACGACATCGCTGGCGACGATATGGTGCCCTTCAAATTGCTGGCCGATAAATTTGATTCGGTGATGCCAGCACACATTATTTTTGAGCAAGTGGATGCAATGCCAGCGGGGTTTTCTTCACACTGGTTGAAGAACGTGTTGCGCGAACAGCTCGGTTTTCGCGGGGTGATATTTTCTGATGATCTGACGATGGAAGGGGCCTCGGTGGTCGGTGGTGATGTGGCGCGAGCGATGGCGGCACTCGGTGCCGGCTGCGACATGGCCTTGCTGTGTAACGACCAGAAGCGTTGCAGCGCATTGTTGGCCGGGCTGGTGGCAGAAGGGGTGTCGCCCGACGCGACCCGATCCGAGCACCTCACGCGTATGCACGCAAAGCGCGCCGTTTCACTGAGCGATCCGGCTTACCTAAAAGCCAAAGCCACTGTTGCCGCAGCGGTCGGGGCTTAGGGATAAAGCGAAGTAGGGAAGTAGGGACGTAGGGGCATCACCATGCGTGTAGCAAAACGCTGCGACATTTACTGCCGCGTCGTCGATAACTTTGGCGATATTGGCGTATTGTGGCGCCTGGCGCGTCAGTTGGGCGACGAGTTTGGCTGGCGCGTCCGACTTGTGGTGGACGATCTGACGGCATTTCACGCCATAGAGCCAACCATCAACGATAAGAAACCCCAGCAGTGGTGCGGCAAAACAGAGGTTTTTGCTTGGAAGTGTCCGCCGATAGGGGACTTTGTTGATGTGGTGATCGAGGGGTTCGGTTGTCAACTGCCACAGGGCGTGGTTGGTGCCATTGCTGCCCAGCACCCCAAGCCGCATTGGCTGAATCTTGAATATCTGAGTGCGGAGAATTGGGTGCGTGAACATCACCTGCTGCCTTCGCAACATCCGCAGCTAGGCATGACGAAGACGTTTTTTTTCCCCGGGTTTGTGGCGGGAACGGGAGGACTGCTGCGTGAGCGGGTCGTGCAACCTCCTCCGCCGCCCCTCCCGATGCAAGCGCCTTTGAAGGTCCTGCTGTTTGCCTACGACTTGCCATCGAGCGCGTCGGTGGCAAAAGTCTTGGCGGATTCGACTCGCGTAGCGGTGGTGAGTGTTGCAACAGGCGCTCTCGCCGAACGGCTGCTTGCTATCCGATTGCCAAAGCTGGACGTGGCGGCGTTTGTCCCGCAGAGGGAATTTGACGCGCTGCTGTCTTCCTTTGACTTCTTGCTTGTGCGTGGAGAGGACTCGTTTATCCGGGCGATGTGGACGGGTAAACCCTTCGTTTGGCAGATTTATCCGCAGGATGATCGCGCCCATTGGCCAAAGCTGGAAGCGTTTTTGGACATTTATTGCGTCGGCCTTGCAGCGCCAGCCGCCCGCAGCTTAAGGGCGCTGTGGCACCTTGCGAATGGGATTCAGGCCAACCCGGCTGCATCAGAGTCTCCCGCCTGCCTCTGGGAGGACTATTTGAGGCATCTTCCAGAGATCGCGGCTCACGCGCACCGCTGGACGACCGCACAGATGAAACAGCCCGATCTGGCGTCAAATCTGCTCGCTTGGGTTGAAAAAAGTACAAAAAATCCTTAAAATATAAGGCTTTGCTGAGCCATCCGCGAACGCCGTCAACAAGCCGCCGCATTTGCATCTCTATCCCATTACTCGTATCGCAATTTGCACTCAAGGTAACTCATGAAAATCGCACAAGAACTCCGCGCCGGTAACGTCGTTATGATCGGCAAGGATCCCATGGTCGTTCTGAAGGCCGAATACAACAAATCCGGTCGCAGCTCTGCTGTGGTGAAAATGAAGTTGAAGAATCTGCTCTCAAACTCTGGTACCGAAAGTGTTTACAAGGCGGACGACAAATTTGATGTCATCCAGTTGGAGAAAAAGGAGTGCACCTATTCCTATTTTTCCGACCCAATGTATGTGTTTATGGATGCGGACTACAACCAGTATGAAATTGAGTCTGAGAACATGGGTGATGCACTCCAGTATCTGGATGATGGCTTGACTGCCGAAGTGGTGTTTTACGACGGCCGCGCAATTTCTGTCGAATTGCCAAATTCGATCGTGCGTGAAATTGAGACGGATCCAGCGGTTCGTGGTGACACCTCTGGCAAAGTCATGAAACCTGCGCGCATCAAGCCAACTAACCATGAAATCCTCGTGCCGCTGTTTTGTGAAACCGGCGACAAAATTGAAATCGATACACGTACCAACGAGTATCGTCGCCGCGTCTAATCCGGGGTCGATTTGCGCCATACTCAAAAGGCACGGGTTCCGTGCCTTTTTTGTTTGTTTTTCCCCAGTCGCCTCAAACCGGTCATCGTCAACCAAAGCGAGCAAAATGCCAACGCCGATCTTCACCACGCAATGCCGCGACTGCAAGCGTCTGGCGACGTTTCTCGATGAAACGCGAGCCATGTACCCAACCTATTTTTGTAAGCCGGTGCCAGCGTTTGGTGCGGCCAAGCCAACACTGTTTGTGGTCGGGTTGGCACCGGGAATGCACGGCGCGAATCGCACCGGGCGACCATTCACTGGTGACACGGCCGGTGAGTTGCTTTACAGCACGCTACATGCGTTTGGCTACGCGAGCCAGCCGACGGCGGTGACGCCCGATGGCGCGCTGGACGCCAGACTGAAACTGATCAACTGCCGGATTTCGAATGCCGTGAAGTGCCTGCCGCCCCAGAACAAACCCACGCCTGAAGAGATTCGCACGTGTAATCGCTACCTCGCGCAAGAGATTGCAGCACTACCCGTCAGCACCGCCATCCTCGCCTTGGGTAGTATCGCCCACGATGCGGTGTTGATGACCATGGGCCTCAAAAAGGCGGCCGCTAAATTCAGTCACGGTGCACAACACCTGCTGCCCAACGGCGCAACGTTGTTCAATAGTTACCACTGTTCGCGCTACAACACCAATACGCGCCGTCTCACCGAAGAAACATTTCACGATGTGTTCCGTTTGATCGATAAACACTGCTGATGAGCGATCCCGCATTACCGCCGATGTTTGACCCGAAACCGATCCTAGGCGAGTTGCCGAATCTGCCCGGTGTCTACCGGATGAAAAACGCTGTAGGCGAGGTGATTTACGTCGGCAAGGCGCGCGACTTGAAAAAGCGTGTCTCGTCGTATTTCGTCAAGGAGCATGTCAGCCCGCGCACGATGATGATGGTCTCGCAGATCGCCGGTATTGATACCACCATTACGGCAAGTGAGTCAGAAGCGTTGTTGCTGGAAAACAATCTCATCAAATCGCTCTGCCCGCGCTATAACGTATTGTTTCGTGACGATAAGAGTTACCCCTACATCATGGTGACGGCTAAACAGTTTCCGCAGATTCGCTTCTATCGCGGGCCACATATCAAACCACATCGCTACTTCGGGCCGTTTCCGTCTGCGTGGGCGGTGAGGGATACGATTTCGCATTTGCAAAAAGTATTCCGGCTGCGCACTTGTGACGATACCGTGTTTGCACATCGGTCGCGGCCGTGCCTGCAACATCAGATTGGCCGATGTACCGCGCCATGTGTTGGCTTGATCAGCGAGGCAGACTACCAGCGGGATATCGACAATGCTGCGCTGTTCCTCGACGGCAAGGAAAACGATGTTGTCGAGGAGATCAACCGCAAGATGAATACGGCGGCGGCGAACATGGAATACGAACTCGCCGCACGCTTTCGTGACCAGGTTCGGGTGTTGCAGCGTATCTTGTCGAAGCAGTTTGTCGAAACCACCTCCGAGCGTGACGCAGACATCATCGCGGTGGCGCAATCCAGCGGTACTTGGTGTGTAAATTTGGCGATGGTGCGCGGCGGCAGGCACTTGGGAGATAAAGCGTTTTTCCCGGCCAACGTACACGCGCCGGATCACACCTCCATGCTCGAGGCCTTCATCACACAGCACTACGCAGACCAATCACCTCCCGCATCGATCATCGTCGATGGTGAATTTGAGACCAGCGATTGGCAGGAGACGTTGAGCGTGCTGGCAGGCCGACAGGTGAGGGTGGTGTCGCGGCCGATTGGTGAGGCGCGGCAGTGGATGCTGATGGCAGCTAAGAATGCTTCGTATGCGATTGCGCAACGCCTGGCGGATCGTGCTTCGCAGGACGCCAAGATTCGTGCTCTGAATGACGTTCTCGGCTCAGACGGCGCATCGCTGATCGAGCGTATTGAGTGTTTTGACGTTTCGCACACCATGGGCGAGGCAACAGTGGCATCGTGCGTGGTGTTTGATCAGGGTGCTATGCAATCGAGCCAGTACCGCATCTACAACATCACGGGCATCACGCCAGGCGACGACTACGCGGCGATGCGGGACGCCCTGACTCGGCGCTACAAGAAGCTCGCCGAACAACCGGAGCATGAAACCGCACCGCGCCCACGGCCCGACCTAGTGTTGATCGATGGGGGCAAAGGGCAGCTCAGTGTGGCCGAAGAAGTGATGACCGAACTGGGTTTAAGCGACATCTTGCTGATCGGTGTTGCCAAAGGGGAAGAGCGCAAGCCAGGATTGGAGACACTTATTTTCGGCGTACATAGCACCCGGTCGAGAGAAGCGTTACATCTTGAAAAAGATAATGTCGGCTTCCACCTCATCCAACAAATCCGTGATGAGGCGCATCGTTTTGCCATCACCGGCCACCGCGCGCGGCGCGGTAAGAAACGTAATACCTCGCGGCTTGAGGACGTGAAAGGCGTGGGGCCGAAACGCCGCAAAGCGTTATTGCAGCAGTTTGGCGGGTTGCAGGGGGTGGCAGCGGCGAGTGTTGAAGACTTATCGAAGGTAGACGGCATTTCGCGTGATTTGGCGGAAGTCATTTACAACGAGCTGCATTAGCCCCGCATAATGCCGGTATGCAGCTAAATATTCCCATTATCCTGACGTGGCTTCGCATTGCCGCCATCCCGTTGTTTGTAGCCGTCCTGTACTTTCCGGCATGGGGACTACTTTCGGCGCAGCAGGCCAACATCGCCGCGACGGTGCTCTTCATTGCCGCAGCTGTCACGGATTGGTTTGACGGCTATCTCGCCCGCAAGCTGAACCAAACTTCCGCATTCGGCGCGTTTCTTGATCCGGTCGCCGACAAGCTCATGGTGGCTGCCGCGTTGATCGTCTTGGTCGAGCTTGGGCGCACAGAAGCAGCGGTTGCGCTGATCATTGTGGGCCGCGAGATCACGATTTCTGCACTCCGTGAATGGATGGCGCAGATCGGCCAGTCCAAAAGTGTCGCTGTTTCGATGATCGGCAAAATCAAGACAGTCGCCCAGCTCGTGGCTATTCCATTCTTGTTGTACAACGACATGCTGTTCGGCGTTATTGATTGCCGTGTCGCCGGCACCATCTTCATTTGGGTGGCGGCGGGGTTGACGCTTTGGTCGATGGTTTATTACTTAAAGGCAGCCTTCCAACAACCGAGCGGCTGATCCCAATTCAGCGATATTTGTTTTGTAACGCCGGAATAAGGGAAAATACACCCAAGCCCGGGTGGTGAAATAGGTAGACACAACGGACTTAAAATCCGTCGAGGCTAATCCCCTCGTACCGGTTCGATTCCGGTCCTGGGCACCAATACAAAACACCCGCATTTGCGGGTGTTTTTTTGCCCAAGGGTCGGATGAGAATCGGTACTCCGGTTCGACTAGTGATGTGCCAGTGGCACATCACTGGACGTTCGGCAACCTAAGTTGGTGAACGGTCCTGAGGCCTTAATGCTTTAGGCGCCGAAGGAGCGCCCAATCGCTTAAGGCGATTGGGAGACATTCCGGTCCCGGGCACCAATACAAAACACCCGCATTTGCGGGTGTTTTTTTGCCCATGGGTCGGATGAGAATCGGTACTCCGGTTCGACTAGTGATGTACTAGTGGCAGGTCGCTGGACCTTACATATTTATGCAAATATCTAATGCAATTGACAATTTACATAAATAATTGAAGAATGCGGCATGCTTAATCGACTAGCGTCTGCCGCCTTTGAAGACCTGCAACGCTACTATCCAATTGTGGCTGTGACCGGCCCGCGCCAGTCCGGCAAGACGACGTTGGTGCGTAGCAAGTGCACAGATCGGCCCTATGCAAACCTCGAAGAGCCCGATACGCGCGAGTTCGCCACGCTTGACCCGCGCGGCTTTTTGGCGCAATTTCCCGATGGGGCGGTACTCGACGAAGTACAGCGCGTCCCGCTGTTATTCTCCTATTTGCAGGCGGACGTTGATCAGGCAAGTTCCCGCCAGGCTCGGGCTAAATTCATCCTAACAGGCTCGCAGCAGCTTGGATTGATGGCGGGTGTAACGCAGTCGCTCGCTGGCAGGGTGGGCTTTCTGCACTTGCTGCCGTTCGCCTATGCGGAAATCGACAATACTAGGCCAGCCAGCGTACTAGAAACGTGGCTGCTAACGGGGGGTTATCCACCCATCTATGATCGCCGCGTACCGCCATCGATGTGGCACCGCGACTACGTGGCGACTTACATCGAGCGGGATGTACGCCAATTACTTAATGTTCGTGATTTGGCAAGTTTTCAGCGTTTTGTGCGTATGTGCGCCGCCCGTACCGGGCAACTGCTGAATCTCTCTTCGCTTGCCGCAGATTGCGGCATCACCCACAACACAGCGCGTGCATGGTTGTCGATTCTTGAGGCCAGCTACATTGCATTTACGCTGGCACCATGGCACACCAACCTTGGCAAACGCTTGGTCAAAACATCCAAACTGTATTTCTACGACACCGGGCTCGCCGCTTGGCTCGCGGGTTATTCAGACGCTGCGACGCTGCAGAATTCGGCCATGCGCGGTGCGCTGTTCGAGAATGCGTTGGTGCTGGAAGCCATCAAGTACCGCTTCAATTTCCTCAAAAATGCTGCCTGCTATTTCTATCGCGACAGCAACGGCAATGAGATTGATCTCCTACTGGATTTTGCAGGTAAGCGCCACGCCATTGAAATGAAATCTGGCACCACTCTGGCAGAGGATTGGTTCAGGCCGCTCACGCGCAACGCAACGCTACTACAGGCCGATAGCATCAGCTTGATCTATGGAGGAACACAGACCGTCACTCGGCAGGGAGTGGACGTGGTGAGTTGGAAGGATGTGCCGGATCTGCTCGCACGTCTGCTTGGCTGACACAGTGTAAGGCGCGTTTGTTTCGCATTTTGCGAACGTGTTGGCAGTGGCTGCATAAAACAAAACACCCGCAGTCGCGGGTGTTTTCTTATTGAGTTCTGGAGGCGGGTGCCGGAATCGAACCGACGTAGACGGATTTGCAATCCGCTGCATAGCCACTTTGCTAACCCGCCGCAGCCGTTTCCCGAAACTGGGAGCCGGAAGGGAAAAAGGGGAAGCTGTCGCTTCCCCTTTCTAAACCGCAAATTTGGAGCGGGAAAAGAGTCTCGAACTCTCGACCTCAACCTTGGCAAGGTTGCGCTCTACCAACTGAGCTATTCCCGCGTGTGATCGAATTATAGCCAAAAATTGCCCGCCTATACAAGTCGACTGTGCGGCTGGCTATTAGCTTCACCGAGCAGGCAGTTTTTTCCTGACATTGCCTATCGTTTCAGGTTGTTGTATAGCCTACTGCTAAAATTAGCCGCGAAACAGGGATACAAAACACAAACAGCCATTCAACCCGGTCTAAACCGATCCTGCACGTTTCTGCCCCCCACCTGGGCATGGACCTCATCTTGAAAC
>JBEILF010000102.1:0-8613 GCA_040379385.1 Burkholderiales bacterium
AACACGCTGTGCCCGTTGCAGAGATGGTCGAGTTGGATCGTTATGCAATTGCGATGACGGCAGAGTTGCAGCAAGGCGTGCTCGCGAAATACGAAAACTATGCGTTCCAGCCAGTGATGCAGGATGTGCAGACCTTCTGTTCTGCTGACCTCGGCGGCTTCTATCTTGATGTAATTAAGGATCGCCTCTACACGACCAAGACCGATGGCTTACCCCGACGCTCTGCGCAAACCGCGTTGCACCACATATTGCAGTCGCTCACCAAGATGATCGCCCCGATTTTGTCGTTCACGGCCGAAGAAATTTGGGAGACCTTGCACGGGAATGAAGATGCGACTGTGTTTGCAGGCACATGGCATGATCTGCCAAGGCTTGGGGACTTCGCCAACGACATGAGCAACGCGGAGATCCTCACGCAGATGTTCGCGGGGGAAGCTCTGATCAAGAAGTGGTCGCGCTTGCGCGAGGTGCGAGGCGAGGTGCTTAAGCGAATCGAGGAGGCGCGAACTGCAGGCAGCATCGGCTCGTCGCTGCAAGCGGAAGTCGTCGTCAATTTACCCGCAGATCAGGCCGCGCTACTGCAATCGCTGGGCGACGAACTGCGATTTGTCATGATCACGTCTGCCGCGTCGGTCGGCATCGCAGACAATGCGGCAGTCACCGTCTCAGCAAGCGCGCAACAAAAATGCGAACGTTGCTGGCACTATCGCGCAGATATTGGGTCAGACGAGAATCATCCAACCATTTGCGGACGCTGTGTGAATAATCTTGAGGGTGCCGGTGAGTCGAGAAAATATGCCTGATCAAACAATTTCGCGCTGGTCTTGGTTACGCTGGTTGTGGATCAGTGCGGTGGTGATGGTCGTTGATCTCTCCACCAAGTATTACTTCGACAGTACCTTTATCTATGGCGAAACGCGATATGTCACAGCGTTTTTTAACTGGGTATTGGTCTACAACCCGGGTGCGGCGTTCAGTTTTCTGGCCGACGCTGGCGGCTGGCAGCGGGAGTTCTTCATCTTGCTCACGCTGCTCATCACCAGTGTACTGCTTTGGATGTTGAAATCCAACCAGCAAAATCGTCTGCTGTCATTCGCGCTGGTACTGACAATCGGTGGTGCGCTCGGCAATCTGTTTGATCGCATCGTTCACGGCCACGTCATCGACTTCATTCAGTTGCATGCCGGCGGCTACTATTGGCCAGCGTTTAACGTTGCCGATTCAGCTATTTGTGTCGGTGCTGCATTGCTGATCTGGGATGCGATCCGGCAGCCCAAGGCTAATACCGAATCGATAGCGGAAAAGCAGGTGAGCCCCGGCAAGTGAGGTTTGGGAATAGCATATGCAGATTCATATGTAGACTCAGTACACAGAGGAGTTTGTATGGGGGACTGCGCATGTTCGACAGGAGCCGTTGTTAGATAGTACTAAAAAGCATGTTTTGGGGCCGAGTTTCAGATGAAACCGCCTGAAAATGCCCGTCAATACTAGAGTTTGAATATGGATGAATCTGAAATTTTGCTGGCCAACCCTCGCGGGTTTTGCGCAGGCGTTGATCGCGCAATTGAAATCGTCGAACGTGCGCTGAAGCTACACGGCGCACCGATTTACGTGCGGCATGAAATTGTTCACAATAAGTATGTTGTTGACGATTTACGTGCAAAGGGTGCGATATTTATCGAACACTTGGCCGAGGTGCCGAAAGATGCAACGTTGGTCTTTAGCGCACATGGGGTTTCCCTGGCCGTGCGACGCGAAGCGCAAAAACGTGGCTTTAGGGTGTTCGACGCAACGTGCCCATTAGTGAAGAAGGTGCATATTGAAGTGTTGAAGCGCCGCAATGAAGGTTATGAAATTGTCATGATCGGCCATGAAGGGCACCCAGAAGTTGAGGGCACGCTTGGGCAGTCCGATACCGGAATGTATTTGGTCGAGTCCGTCGAAGATGTGGCCAAGTTAAACATCGCTCACGCAGAGAAGTTGACCTATGTGAGTCAAACCACACTCTCGGTCGATGACACAGAAAAGGTCATCGACGCACTAAAGACCCGCTTCCCCCACATCGTTGGCCCCAAACAAGATGATATTTGTTACGCCACGCAGAACCGGCAGGATGCGGTGAAGTTCATGGCACCACGGGTGGAGGTGGTGATCGTGGTTGGCTCCCGCACAAGCTCCAATACCAACCGCTTGCGCGAGCTTGCAGACCTGCTTGGCTGTGAAACCCATCAAGTAGATAATGCGGAAGAGTTGCAACCCGAATGGGTCGCCGGCAAAAAGCGCATCGGCGTCACATCAGGAGCCTCGGCACCCGAGGTGTTAGTTCGAGATGTTATCGCCAAGCTAAAGTCGCAAGGGGTGGCGAGCGTCAGGGAACTCGATGGCATCATTGAAACCATCACATTTCCGCTGCCTAAAGGGCTCAATCATCGAATGGCATAGCCCTTCCCTCTGACAGGCGGCAGATTCCGGCAGACTAAGGGTACGGAGGCGTGAGCGATGGATTTGGCGCACTCTTATACTGGAGGGTAGTCTGTCGTGGAGATTAATCCGGTAAATCAGGTGCCAAGGCCACCAAGATTAATCAGATGTTTTCTGTCAAACGCCTGTCCTTAATCGCCTTAATCAACACCCGACGCGGTTGTGATTTTCTTCACATTCTCAGCGCTGAATGATGCTGCTACCTAGTTTGTTGTCCGCTGGTGCGTGCAGGCGCACCGCTGGTCGGTCTTCGTTGTTCGTAATCGTCGTAGTTTTGTACCATCTTGTTTCGCATCTGGGGGGTTCATGCATTCACAACGTGGATTTACGCTAATTGAGGTCATGATCGTTGTTGCCATTATTGGCATCCTTGCCGCAATGGCCTTGCCCGCCTATAACGATTACGTCCGACGCGGCAAAATCGCCAACGCGACTTCCGTGTTATCGATGATGCGCGTGCAAATGGAACAGTACTTTCAAGACAATCGTACCTACGTTGGCGCTTGCGCCGCTGGTACGGTCGCCCCATCACCGGCATCCAACCAAGACTTCTCCTTTGCGTGTTCGAATTTAGGCGCTTCGACTTACACCGTGACGGCCACCGGCAGCAGTGCACCCATGAGCGGTTTTGTCTACACCATCGACCAGAACAATAGTCGCGCGACCACAAGTACGGGAGGCTGGGGCAAAACCAGCACAACTTGTTGGATTCAGAAGAGCGACGGTAGTTGCTAATGAATACGTTAAGCCGAGGTTTTTCGCTTGTCGAGCTCATGATAGGGCTTGTGATACTCGGCGTTTTAATTGCGATTGGTCTTCCCAGCATGAGGGCATATTCGGTTAATTCCAAGATTCTCGCGCTTGCGCAGTCGTACCAAGCGTCGGTGCAGCAAGCCCGCAGTCATGCAGTATTGGTCAATTCCAACGTTGATGTTGTACTAACCAGCGCGATACCGACAGCGGCGAATGTCGCCGCGACTGCTAGTGCGACCGGTCCCAATTGGATAGTACGTGTGCAGCCTAACCCGGATGCGCCGCCGCCAGTGGCTCCCGTCAATGCCAGTAATCCGGCGACAGTTCTCACGGACGCCTACGTGTTTGTTGAAGGCAGGAGTGGCTCGGACGACACGAGCAGCGCTGGTTTGGCTGCGGTGGACATCAATAGTAGTGTCGGCACCTTCAACGGTGTTACTTACGATGATGCAAAGTTGATAACGTTTAGTGGACTCAGTAATGCAGCTTCGCTTTTAAAATCAGCGGCCGTCCAATTTAGCGCCTCAGCGACAAGCGGCATGGCGTGTGCACCGAGCGGACCAATCCGCTGTTTGATGGTCGTGATCTCGCCCGGCGGCCAATCCAAGGTATGCGACCCGGCCGCTACCAGTGTAGGGGATACCAGATCATGCACGTGAGAATATCCCGGGAACGAGATTTATCAACCGTCTTGCGGCGAATTGAGCACGGATTTTTCTTGCTCGAAGCGCTCATTGCAATTTTGATATTTTCTCTCGGTGTATTGGGTATGGTGGCGTTGGGGGCTGTTGCCATCGGAGCGCAAAACGACGCGCAATACCGCACGGAAGCCGCTAATTTTGCCAGTGATATCGCCAGTGAGATGCAACTCACTGTCGGGCGTGTCCCCTTCGTGAATGCGAATAACGTCAGCATGAATATCGTAGACACCACCGCTTTGGCGACGTTTGCCCACATGGCGGGCGCGCCCTCTGGGACGCCTTGTGGGTTCAGCGGAAGTGCGTCGGCGAATGCAGTTGTTACCGCATGGTTAGACAGGCTCACGGCCGCGCAGACCGGTCTTCCGGGTGCTTCTGCCAACGCCGTCCAAATACAAGTCCTTTCTGGCGCAAGCGGGTACAACCAAGCCAATATCACGGTTTGTTGGCAGGCCCCTAGCGACAGAGCGCAGCGTAGGCACACGCTGGTTACCTACATTAACTGAGACCAATTTGCGCATGGGGTTCCCTCACTTAACGTCCTCCAAGAGGCTGAGATCAAGTGGCTTTTCGCTGATTGAGCTACTTGTCGGCGTGGCCATTGGCCTAATTGGTATCGTTGCGATTTTTCAAGTCTTGACGACTTGGGATAGCCGTCGGCGTAGCACCACTGCCGGCAGCGATGCACAAGTCTCCGGTGTGATTGGGCTATTCCAGATGGAGAAGAGTTTGAAGCTCGCCGGGCTGGGGGTCGCAACTCTACCGCCAGCAGTTTTTGGTTGCCCGGTCTTTGCCTACAACGAAGAATTTACGCCAAAAAACTTCACGTTTTCGCTGGTGCCGCTCTCGATTACGCAGGGGGTCGGCGGGCAACCGGCAAGTATCACGGTGCTGGCGGGCAGCTCAAGTTTTTCTGCCGGTGGGACGTCGTTCAATACATCAACGTCCACCTCAAAATCCACTTCGGGCAATGGCGGTTTTCAGTTGGGCGATCTGGTGATCGTGGCACCGCAATCTGTTTTGGGTACGTTGAAGTGTTGGTTGATCGAAATCACCGATCAGTCTGATCCCTCCTTTGTCAATTTGGGACATTCCTCCGGGTCTGGTGGCCAATACGTTTCCGCCTACACAGCGGCAACAACTTTGCCAAAATACAATGATCCGTCAAATGACAGCAACACCCTCAGTGCCGGAAGTTTATACAATCTAGGCCCGACGCCTGCACTTGAGACGTGGGCCATTCAGCAGCCTACAGCGGGCTCGATGTTGAATGCTCAGAAATTGATTAAGACCAACAGGCTAACAAACGTCACGTCCGAGATTATGGACGGTGTGATCAACATACAGGCAAGATATGGTGTCGACGGTTCAGACGGAACCACCCCGGATGGCCTCATTCAGGATACAGAATGGCAGACCTCTGACCCAACCGACTGGTCGAGGCTGTTAGCTGTAAGAGTCGCCCTACTGACGCGCAGCCAGCAGTTTGAAAGAGACTACGTTGCAGCCCTGCCCAAGTGGTGGGGGGGCAATTTCACCATGTTCAATATTGACGGGACCACAGGTGCTGCGCCAACGGACGCCTTGACCAACAGTCCCAATGATTGGCGCGGTTACCGGTATCGCGTCTACGAAAAAATCATCCCTCTCAGAAACATTATTTGGCCGACTCTACAATGAAAAACACCCAAGCCTATTTTCGCCCGATACCCAATAATCGCTCGAAGCGGTACACCCTACGGGCGGCCAAGGGCTATCAGCGCGGCGTTGTGCTTGTTGTCGCGCTAATCGTACTCGTAGCCATGACGCTAGCCGGCATCGCGATGGTTCGACAAATTTCGTCCGGCGTCGGTATCGCGGGCAACATTGGTTTTCGGCAAAACGCAGTTGCAGCTGCAGATTATGGTGCTGAAGTCGCGCGCGTTTTTATCACCAGCAAAACAGCCTCCGACAGTGGTCTCATCAACGATAGCCTTAGCGATGGCTACTTTTCGAGCATGACTGCTGCAAACGTTGACTTTACGAAATCATCAGCTTGGCAAACCGGCGCGAAGACCGTCAGCAATACATCGGACAGCACTGGCAATACGATTGCATATCAGATCCATCGTATGTGCAGTGTCCCAAACCTCAGCGCCTATGACCCTTCCAACAATTGTGTGATGGCAAACACGAACGTGGGCTTGAATGAAAAGGGATTAGGTAGCCCGCCGCTGATGACGAAAGGACAGCCTTATTTTCGGACTACGGTTCGGGTTCAAGGTACGCGCGGGACGACCAGTTTTATTCAAATCATGTCGCATTGAAGTTCATCGTAGCGAGCATTGACGTCTTGATGGGCGTCCGGGAGAAGGTGGTGGATACATCCAATAAGAAGAGCGGCTTATTGATGCATAACGTGTTTTTTGGCGCGTTGCTGCTCCTGGCGTGCCAAACAGGTTTTGCACAGACTGACATCGCGACGACACCCGTCGCATCGGGCGTGACCGTCAATGCAAAACCCAACATCATGCTGTTGATGAAAAATTCCGGTACGACGGGTTTCACGCACATGCCTGATGACGTGGAGCCAGTCGCCAGTATCCCCATGCCGATTGGCTACAAGAACTACCAGTGCAACTTGTCTTACTACAATCCGAACACAACCTACGTCATCCCTAAAGCGGCGGACGGAACCTCCCTGCCAACGCCGAGTTTTGGAGCCGCGTATTACAACTATTTCCTGAACCCTGCTCTACTTACCAACCTGTCCACCTCGTTTCAGGCTTGGGACGCAAACACGCAGCGTTTGATTACTCGTGCGGCAGATACGCCACAGCAGGCGTATTACTACCTTTATGCTGGCCCGGAGACACTGAATGGCACTGCGGCCCCGTGCACCGATGCAGATAGCGGCGCGGCATCCCAGATAACTGCGGGGGGGGGGGCTTTTACCCGGGTACTCGTCAGTCAAACATCAGGTATCGGTAACTCGGATGAAAGGCTGAACTTCGCAATCTGGTATAGCTACTACCGTACCCGCATGCTCCTCACCAAGAGCGCAGTCAGCTTGGCGTTCTCGCCGCTGAGCAGTAACTATCGTGTGGGCTTCATCAACACTCGCCCCGGCAACCCGGTGTTAGGCGCGAATTATCTCCCCATTGCCGACTTCGATACGCCGCAGCGTAGCGCATGGTTCAGCAAGGTGTTTTCGCAAGTCTCTCAAGGAGCCTCGCCAGTGCGCGAGGCGCTGGCCCGCGTTGGGCGTCACTTTGGAGGCAAGCAGGACAGCATCAATACCGGTATGACAGGTGATCCGGTTCAATACTCGTGCCAGCAGAATTTCACCATCCTTACCACTGATGGCTACTGGAACACGGCTGCCGAAACGTTAGGGCCGGTAAAGCTTGACGGCACAACATTGGTTGGACAGCAGGACAGCCCACTTACCGACGCGAACGGTAATGCGCCAAGGCCAATTTATGATGGTTCCACCGATACTTCGCTCATCGTGACCAGCAAGAACAATACGTACCAATACGCGCCATGTTCGGGCGGATATTCGCTCATCCAGACGGTGCAGCAGCTCGCAAGTACGAGTCAAACGTTACGGGCCACTTCACAACAAGTTCAAAGCACATCGCAGACCACCCAAAATACAACCCAGAACCTGCGAAGCACGACACAGAATCTGAGAAGCACATCACAAAATGTGCAAACTACCTCGCAGTTACAAATCAGTACGAGCCAGAACCTGCGAAGCACGACACAGAATCTGAGAAGCACATCACAAAATGTGCAAACTACCTCGCAGTTACAAATCGGTACGAGCCAGAACCTGCGAAGCACGACACAGAATCTGAGAAGCACATCACAAAATGTGCAAAGTACCTCGCAGTTACGGATCAGTACGAGCCAGAACCTGCAAAGCACGACACAGAATCTGAGAAGCACATCACAAAATGTGCAAAGTACCTCGCAGTTACGGATCAGTACGAGCCAGAATCTGCAATCCACCGCACAAAATTTGCGGAGCACAGCGCAAAATCTTCAAAGCACTTCGCAAACACTAACTAGCACCAGCCAAAATACGCAGTCGACAACACAAAATCTGGCCAGTACCGTACAGAATCTGCAAACCCAGACACAGGTTCGAATCTCCACCGTACAGCAAATTCAATACGACGCTGCCACAGAGCTTTCCACGGCAGTTCCATCCTGTACACCGGGCGGGACGATTAGCTGTTCTACAAACACCACCGGCCCAACTTTAGTGGCCTCTTGTACCGCTAGCGGACCGACTGCGGATAATAATTACGTCACAACGACGTGTGCCACTACAATCGTCGGATCGGCAAACACGCCAGTCCAAACCTGCACGCCTGTGACGGCCTCGTCCGGTAATAACTGGACGAGCACAACCTGCTCGACCAACAACACGACGAACGTGCCGGTGCAGACTTGTACGCCAAGCTCCGCTACATCCAGTAACTCCTGGACAACCACAACCTGCTCGACCAACAACACGACGAACGTGCCGGTGCAGACTTGTACGCCAAGCTCCGCTACATCAAGTAATTCCTGGACGACCACCACATGCAGCACCAATAACACCGGCCCGACGGGTACGCAGACCTGCTCGCCCATCACTGCGACCGCTGGCAACAACTGGACAACGACCACCTGTTCAACGGCATCGACG
>JBEILF010000103.1:0-8505 GCA_040379385.1 Burkholderiales bacterium
AGAACATTGCAATCCAATCGCCCGCGAGCGAACCTGCAGACCGCATCCACAGCAAGCGAGAAACGAGCCTAATTGGTTTGCCAATCGCCCAGAGGCAACGTCCTGCTGAGCAATCGGCGACCCATGAAATATTCAGGCTAGACGTTGGTGAGTCTAGCGAAAGGTCGCTCACGCACGCGACGTCGTGCACTAGGCCTTTGATATCGTCACCAAAGGATTCGTAAGTTCCCGGTCAACGCCGGCGACTGTGTCAAAACCCCGCAGGAAACAAATATGAGATCTCCCCGTCCCCTCACGCTGGCTGCATGTCTCGCAGTCCTCGGCACCGGCGGATGTGCGGTCGGGCCTGACTACATCAAGCCCGCGCCTTTTGGATCAGTCGCCATGGCCACTTGGGTCGCGCCGCTCCCTCACCACGGCAGTTCGGTGGAACTCGTGAACTGGTGGCAACGCTGGAACGACCCCGTACTGGTTGAGTTGCTGGCACAGGCGCAGCGGCAAAACCGTAGCATCGCACAATCAAGCGCACGCATTACCCAGGCAAGGGCGGCCTATCGTGCCGCCACCTCCGCATTACTGCCAAGTGCTGCGGCCAATGCCTCCGACAATCGCAGCAAAGGTGGTCAAGGTGAACTGGGTGCCGCGGGCAACACAGTTGGCCAGAACACACCGAGCGGCCAGTTTTCATCGGCCAGCACGGAAGTACAACGCAGTCGTAGTCTCTCGTTAGACGCGGCATGGGAACTTGATGTTGTCGGCGGCACCCGACGTGGACGCGAAGCAGCAGCGCAACGCGCCCTTGCCCGTGAATCAGACTGGCATGACGCGAGAGTGTCAATTGCGGCCGAGGTGGCAGCCACCTACGTCAATCTGCGTGCTTGTGAAGTGCTGTTGGGTGGGTATCGCATTGATGTCGCGTCACGCGCTGAAACCGCGCAGCTCACTAAATTGAAGGTGAATGCTGGGTTCGAGGCACCCGCAAATGCCGCACTCACAGATGCCAGTGCGGCGGAGGCACGTGCCCGTCTGGCCCAGCAGCAAGCCAATTGTGACTTGAGCATCAAATCGCTGGCAGAGCTGACTGCCCTTGACGAAACGCAGCTTCGCGCAAAGCTCATGGCATCGACGGCGAAGCTACCCTCGCCTACGGGTTTTGCCATTAGCGTTATCCCGGCTGCGGCCATCTCACAGCGGCCTGATATTGCATCGGCAGAGCGGGAGTTGATGGCCGCAAGCAACGATATTGGCCTAGCCATGGCGGATCGGTTTCCGCGCGTCTCGCTCACGGGCAGTATTGGTTTTAGTGAAAACAGTGGTAGCGGATATGACACGCGTGGAAGGACTTGGAGTTACGGCCCAGCTATCTCTTTGCCAATTTTTGACATGGGAAGGCGTGCGGCAAATGTGGATGGTGCCCGCGCAAGATTTGAAGAGTCCATTGCAGCTTACCAAGGCAAAACGCTGCGCGCTGTACGTGAAGTCGAAGAGGCCTTAGTCCGGCTCGATAGCGCCGAGCGCCGCGAGAAAGATGCCAACATGGCGCTGGCCGGCTATCAGCAATTCCTCACCGCAGCTGCGGCACGTGTGAGGGAAGGCGCAGGTAGCTTGACCGAATTAGAGGAAGCCAGACGAGCCGTTGTGCAGGCACAGGGCGTGGCAGTCGGTGTCACACTTGACCGACTCGTCGGATGGATTAATTTGTATAAAGCGGTCGGTGGCGGCTGGTCTGCGGCCCACCCAAATAATGATGTCGAGGCGAAACGATGAAACGGAGTATAAATTTGCGAAACAAACCCACCCTCCTCGCGCTATTTGCCGGTTGTTCAGTTGCGGCGATCTTACTTACCACATTGGTCAGTCGTGCCGTTGCTGAAAACAAAGCCCCGGCAGCCGGAAAAGCGTCGCTCACCGTTACGACCATCACGCCGGTGCAATCGAGCATCGCTGCCACACTTGCAGCCAGCGGCAACATCGCGGCTTGGCAGGAAGCTATCGTTGGCGCGGAAAGTAATGGCCTGCGTCTGAATGATGTGCGCGTGAACGTAGGCGACAAAGTGGCTAAGGGCCAAGTGTTGGCGACATTTGCGCCCGAGACGCCCGAAGCAGAGTTGGCGCAAGCGCGCGCCAGTGTGGCCGAGGCTGAAGCGGCCCTCGTTGACGCACAATCCAACGCGACTCGCGCTCGTACGTTGGCCTCTACTGGTGCGCTTTCTACGCAACAGATCAATCAGTACACCACGGTTGAGAAGACGGCAGAAGCCCGCTTGCTCGCCGCGCGAGCCAATGCAAAACTCAACCAAGTCCGTTTGGCGAATACACAGGTGCTGGCACCTGACGCGGGCACCATCTCGGCTCGTACAGCAACCGTGGGTGCGGTCGTGCAAGGTGGACAGGAGCTATTTCGTTTGGTGAGACAAAACCGGCTCGAGTGGCGCGCGGAAGTCACAGCGGCTGAACTGCCCAAGGTAGTCACCGGCCAAAAAGTGAAAGTGATCACCCCAGCGGGCGACGTGGTTGCCGGGACGGTTCGTGTCATTGCGCCGACGGTCGACCCAGCAACACGCAACGTTCAGGTTTATGTCGATCTTGCACGAACCCCTCTGGCCAAAGCGGGCATGTTCGCGCGCGGCGAATTTCAACTAGCGGAGTCGCCCGGCCTCACCGTCCCACAGCAGGCGGTCGTATCGCGTGATGGCTTCTCCTACGCCTTCACCGTTGGCGGCGACAATCGCGTCAAGCAGATCAAAATCGAAACGGGACGTCGAGTTGCAGATCGGATTGAGATCAGGAGCGGCTTGACCACGCAGACGGCGATTGTGGCCAGCGGTGCGGGATTTCTCAAAGACGGCGATATCGTACGGGTGACGACAGCACCTACCGCGCTGGACAAGAAGTAACGGGGCGCGCGCATGAACTTTTCCACTTGGGCAATCAAGAATCCGATACCCTCAATCGTGTTCTTCATCTTGCTCACCTTTGCGGGTTTGGTGAGTTTCTTCAAAACCGGTGTGCAGGATTTTCCCGACATTGAGCTGCCGACGGTAACGGTATCGGCCACGCTACCCGGTGCCGCACCGGCGCAGATGGAAACGGAAGTTGCACGGAAGATCGAAAACTCGATCGCCACCTTGCAAGGCATCAAGAATATTTATACAAACATCCTAGATGGCACTGCAACCATCAGTGTTGAGTTTGTTCTTGAAAAAGGCCTTAACGAGGCAACCAATGAGGTGAGAGACGCCGTCAGCCAGATTCGCGCTGATCTACCCCCAGAGCTTCGTGACCCGGTCATTCAGAAGGCGTCAAATGCCGGGCGCCCCATCCTGACCTATGTCGTGTCGTCAGAATCCCAAGATGAAGAGGCATTGTCTTGGTTCGTCGATAACGCGGCAACCAAGCGGGTGCTTTCCGTGCAAGGGGTAGGCAAAATCGCCAGGCTGGGCGGTGTCACACGGGAAGTATTGGTGGAGCTTAACCAATCCAAAATGTCGGCCATTGGTGTCACGGCGGCAGACATGTCCCACGCCTTGCGGCGGGTGCAACAGGAGGCACCGGGTGGGCGCGGCGATATCAGCGGCGCGGAGCAATCCGTTCGCACCATTGCCACCGTCGCAACTGTGGCGGAGTTGCAAGCGTTGGACGTGCCGCTGTCGGACGGACGACGAATTCGGCTTGATCAAGTTGCAAGTGTATACGACACCATCGCTGAGCGTCGCGCGATTGCCCTGCGCGACGGCAATCGCGTGGTGGCCTTCGAGGTGAGCCGCAGCAAAGGCGCCTCTGAACTTGATGTTGCGAAGGGTGTTCGCGCCGCAGTGGACGAATTACGCGTGGCACATCCGACCATCAAGATCGTCGAGGCAATCGACAACGTCTGGCTGGTACAGGAAAACTTTGACGGCTCGATGTATCTGTTACTCGAGGGGGCCATTCTCGCGGTAATCGTTGTGTGGTTCTTTCTGCGCGATTGGCGCGCAACGGTTGTCGCGGCGGCAGCGCTGCCTTTGTCGATCATCCCGACATTTTTGGGTATGTATCTTTTTGGTTTTACCCTCAATACCGTGACGCTTCTCTCACTCGCCTTGGTGGTGGGCATTCTGGTCGATGATGCCATTGTCGAAATTGAAAATATTGCCCGGCACTTACAAATGGGCAAGTCGCCTCTCAATGCAGCGCGTGAGGCCGCCGACGAAATTGGCCTTGCCGTGATTGCCACCACCTTTGCCTTGATTGCGGTGTTCTTACCAACTGCATTTATGGCCGGTATTGCCGGCAAATTTTTTAAGCAGTTTGGCTGGACTGCCGTGCTCGCGATCTTCGCCTCGCTCGTGGTCGCGCGTCTACTGACACCGATGATGGCGGCATATTTGCTGAAACCGCCAAAGGAGATTGTCCAAAAGGACAGCGCATTGATGACCCGTTACTTGGGTTGGGCGCGCTGGTGTATCGAACATCGGTGGGTGACGGCCGTCGGAGCGGCACTGTTCTTCGTCGCTTCGATTTCGTTGCTACCACTGTTACCGACCGGTTTCATGCCGGCCGCTGATCGTTCGCAGACCATCGTTAACATCGAGCTTCCCCCCGGCAGCACGCTCGCGGAAACACTTGCTGCGGCCGAACGCGCGCGACTGGCGGTTATGACTGTCAAGGACGTAAAACATGTGTTTAGTTCCGTGGGCGGTGGTGTTTCTGGTGACGCCTTCGAAGAGGGAGTCGCTGCGGAGGTGCGCAAGGCCGCATTGACGGTTGAATTGGTGCATCGTAGTGAGCGGTCAAGAAATCAGACCGGCGTTGAGATAGAGATCCGTGAAAAACTCGCCGATCAACCCGGTGTCCGCATCACCGTCGGCCCACAAGACACAAAAAAGCAGCTGGTACTGCAATCAGAGGACCCCGTCGCGCTCGTTGCCGCAGCCCAAGCGGTCGAACGTGATGCGCGAACCATACAAGGTATTGGCAACGTGACTTCGACCGCAAGTCTGGTGAGACCGGAAATCATCGTGCGGCCCGATTTTGCCCGTGCGGCGGACTTGGGCGTTTCCGCGTCCACTATTGGCGAGACCATTCGGGTTGCGACAGCCGGGGATTACAGTCAAAACTTGCCAAAATTCAACGTCAGCGAGCGCCAGATTCCCATCAATGTTCGGCTGCCATTGTCGACCCGGGCAGACCTGGAAGCCATCAAGCGCCTGCAGGTCATGGGTAAAAATGGCCCGGTGATGCTGGCACAAGTCGCACGTGTCGAAGTTGGCAGCGGTCCTTCACAGATTGATCGCTTGAACCGTAATCGCCAAATCACCATCGAAATTGAGCTTGGCAGTCGAGAGTTGGGCGCCGTCACTGATGAGGTCAACGCCCTGCCTGCCATGAAGGCGCTACCGCCCGGTGTCACTGAAGAAAACTTGGGTGACGCACAAATGATGGCCGAACTATTCGCCAGTTTTGGTCTGGCGATGATCATCGGAATTCTGTGTATTTTTGCCGTGTTGGTTTTGTTGTTTAAGGATTTCCTGCAACCAATCACCATTTTGGCCGCGCTACCGCTTTCCATTGGTGGCGCGTTTATCTTGCTGTTGCTGACCGGCAAGAGTTTTTCGATGCCCTCGCTCATCGGCTTGCTGATGCTGATGGGTGTGGTCACCAAGAACTCAATCCTGCTGGTGGAATACGCCATCATGGCGCAGCGCAACTTGGGCCTGTCGAGGATAGACGCGCTGCTGGACGCCTGTCACAAGCGCGCCCAACCCATCATCATGACCACCCTCGCCATGGGATTTGGTATGTTGCCAATCGCGCTGGGCTTCGGGGCCGATCCGTCCTTCCGTTCACCGATGGCCATTGCCGTTATTGGCGGCTTGGTGACATCCACCCTGCTTTCGCTAATTGTTATCCCTGCGGTTTACACCTTTGTGGACGACTTTGAGTTGTGGCTGAAGCGTAGGTTTTCGAGGTTGCCGGTCAGTACCAACACCGGTTCGTTGTTCGCAGAACGTGGGGGGGAATAGGCAAAGCATCCAAGCAACAAAACTTGCCGCAGACAAGCCGACGATGAGGCACCTCCTAGAAAAGTCGCGCTTGCGCTCAAACAGGGGTGAAAGACTATAATTTTTGTCTTTACCTCATGCGGCGCGTTCGATGCAATTCCCACAACACACATTCCTCATTACGGGCGGCGGCTCCGGACTCGGCGGGGCAACGGCTAAGTTGTTCGCCGAACAAGGTGCCAACGTGGTACTGGCTGATGTAAACGCGGAGGCGATTGCTGCCCTCGCCGCCCAGATTGGCGCACGCGCGGCGTTTATTCGTACTGACGTGACCGACGAAGCCAGTATGCAAGCTGCGGTCGATCTCTGCAAGTCTGCCTTTGGCGGCATTCACGGATTGGTGAATTGCGCGGGGGTCGCGCCAGGCGAACGGGTGGTCGGTAAAACCGGGCCTCATGTGCTGGCTAACTTTGCGCGCACCATCAACATAAACCTCATCGGCACGGTTAACGTGATCCGTCTTGCCGCGCACGCCATGAGCACACAGTCGCCTGACGCCGGTTTGGACAAGACGGGGACACGCGGCATTATCATTAATACCTCGTCGGTGGCCTCGTTTGAAGGCCAAATCGGTCAGGCTGGATATGCCGCATCCAAAGCGGGCGTGAACGGTATGACGCTGCCTATCGCACGTGAGCTGGCCAAGTTTGGCATTCGCGTGGTGACAATTGCCCCCGGCATTTTTGATACCCCAATGCTGCAAGGTATGTCCGAGCAGGTTCGCGCATCGCTCGGCGCACAAGTGCCCTTCCCGCCGCGCCTTGGTACGCCGGAGGAATACGCCGCGCTGGCGAAACACATTGTCGAAAATGAAGTCTTGAACGGCACGGTCATCCGCTTGGATGGCGCAATTCGCATGGGGGCTAAGTGACACCCCAATGCGCTCAAACCCGACAAAGTAGTCCTCGTCATTCCGAACGGCTTTTGGTGAGGAATCTCATCTGGCCGAATAACGCCATCGCACATCTGGATGAGATTTCTCCACTTCACGTCGCGTCGCGACGTTCCGGTCGAAATGACAGTCTTTATGTTGGAGCTTACCGATGATCTTTGATACCCATATCGCCGACGACACCGACGCGCTACGCGATACCGTCAAGCGCCTGTGTGACGACGAACTAGCACCGCGTGCGGCGCAGATCGACCACGACAACACCTTCCCGATGGACATGTGGAAGAAGTTTGGCGAGATGGGCCTGCTTGGCGCATCTATCCCGGAGGACTTCGGTGGTGCCGGCATGGGTTACGTTGCACACACCGTGGCGATGGAGGAGATATCCCGGGCATCCGGCTCAGTTGGCTTAGCCTACGGTGCCCATTCGAATCTGTGCGTGAACAATCTGTACCTTAATGGCACCGACGCGCAGCGTTCCAAGTACCTACCCAAACTTTGTTCTGGCGAGCATGTTGGGGCGTTGGCCATGTCCGAACCCGGTGCTGGTTCCGACGTGGTGGGTTCGATGGCGTGTCGCGCGGAAAAGAAAGGTGATCGCTGGATCGCCAACGGTAACAAGATGTGGATCACCAATGGGCCGCACGCCGATACGCTGATCGTCTATATGCGTACGGCACCAAAAGAGATGGGCTCCAAAGCGATGACCGCATTCATCGTAGAAAAAGGATTCAAGGGCTTTCGCACCGCACAGAAACTCGACAAACTCGGCATGCGTGGGTCGGACACTTGCGAGCTGGTGTTTGAAGACTGTGAAATTCCCGACGAGAACGTTCTGGGCCAAGTCAACGGCGGCACCACGGTGCTGATGAAAGGGCTCGATACCGAACGCACCGTACTCTCGGCCGGGCCTATCGGTATCATGCAAGCGGCGATGGACGTAGTGTTACCCTACATCCACCAACGCAAGCAATTTGGTGCCGCCATTGGTACTTTTGGCCTGATGCAGGGCAAGGTCGCAGATATGTACGTGGCGTTACAAACCTCACGCGCTTTCACCTATAAAGTGGCGAATATGCTGGACCAAGGTCGTGGCCGTGCGGCGCGTAAAGACGCCGCCGCTTGTATCTTGTATGCGTCGGAGTCAGCGGTGCGCGTGACCCTCGAAGCCATCCAGTGTTTAGGCGGTAACGGTTACATCAATGAATACCCGACCGGACGATTGTTTCGTGACGCGAAGCTCTACGATATTGGGGCAGGAACCAACGAGATCAGAAGGATGCTAATCGGGAGAGAGTTGTTCGGTGAATCCGCGTGAGCACGCGACGCTGAGTTCCTGCCAAAATTGGCCGAGGCTAACGCGCAACTGGTGCGCTAAGCGCGAAGCTCGGTCGAGAGCACATTTTCAATGCACAAACGAGAATCGCAGGTTGTTGATCGGTCGCGAGTTGTTTGGCGAAAGCGCATAAGTAAATTACCTAGGAGTAAAAAATGTCTGATTCCGTTGTCATCGTCGCCGCAAAACGTACCCCGATTGGTTCCATGAACGGCCAATTGGTTGGCCTCACC
>JBEILF010000104.1:0-8466 GCA_040379385.1 Burkholderiales bacterium
ATGCAACCGTCCCACCGCGGGTATTGCGGCCCAACGCGCATCGCTCGATCTGAAAGATGCCGCGCTGCATACGTGAGAATTCGTCGAGGAAGGCGAGCATATCGCCGTCATGCAGTGACGTCGCTTTGAGCTGCAGCCGACTGCCAAGCGCTTCGATGGCGGTGATGCTCGTGCCGCCGGCGAGTTTGAGCGGTCGTTGCGCGCTGACCCGATACTCAAGGGAGATGATGCCGTGCCGTGCACGCAGTGCTTCCATGGCATCGAGTAGATCGAGGCGCTTCTCGGCGACAAAAACGCCGCGCCCTTCGAGCGCGAGATAGGTGTCTTCCGAATTGCGCAGGTCGTCACGTTGCTGCTTGGCGGCGGCCAACCGCAATTGCGCATCGTTGAGGCGGCGCTGTGACTGCACGTTGTTGTTCTTTTCGGTTTGCCACCAAAAGTAGGTACCGCTGACTAAAAACGTCGCAACGCTAATACCTGCGACGAGGATCAGATAGGAAAATTTAAGTGCGCTGAAGCCCTCCTTTGTCATCACGCTCATGTGCCTGGCACCTTTCGCGCGATGTGCAAGGTGAACGCCGCTTGTGTTGCCGTTGCGGCTGAACGGTCAATGACTTTGAGGCTGGCGTCAGAGGCGGTGTCGACCGGTAGCTTGACTGCCTTAACCGTGAACTCAGTATTCTTACTCAATTCGTTAATCAGCCGATCAATTTCCGCAAGTGCCCTTCGCACGTCGCCGTCAAACGGTTGAACCGCTGCGTCAATCAACGCGATGTGATACTTGTTTCCCGTCAGCGGCGGATTGGACAAGTTCTCGGCGGTAGCCGACTGGCCCGCCGGTGCTGGGGGTATCGAGGCTGTCGCCCGCGACTTGTTGTCTGAGGTCACCTGCGAGGTGCCAGCGAGGCTCGCGTTTAGTGCGCCAAATCCCTGTGGTACGGTTGGCATGAACGTCGGCACGTTATTGGTGGCCCACAGAACCTGGTCAACTTTCACCAAAGGATACCTATCGAGAACTTTGGCGATCTCATTTAACAAGCGTCCTGGCGCAGCCGGCGCGGGGCGAATCTGCGAGTTAAAAAAGATACTAGTATCGCGGACGGTATCGGTTGCCTCTTTTTGCGCACGCATGGAGTTTACGACCTCCTGATGCGCTAATCGGAGCGCGTCTTCGCGTCGACCGCGCTCGACGATTTCTTGCGTAATCTGGGTCAAGT
This sequence comes from Burkholderiales bacterium, assembly GCA_040379385.1. Lineage (GTDB taxonomy): Bacteria > Pseudomonadota > Gammaproteobacteria > Burkholderiales > Usitatibacteraceae > UKL13-2. Next base: position 1,218 of record JBEILF010000104.1, read on the forward strand.
AGTAAAAATTGAACGCTGCGGCCGCCGCGCCTGCGGCAAGCACTACAGCCGTGGCACCAAAGATTGCGATGCGTGCACGCCTAAAGGTGGCGAATCGGGTTTCGACCGGTGCCGCGAAGTGATTTTCCAGCGAGCTGCGTGCGTACAGATGGCAGAAAATTTCTTCCGCATGTGATGACGTCGGCGCAGGTGCGACTTTAAGTTTGGCGGCGACGTCATTGATGTCAAAAACGCGATACCGTAGCATTGGATAGCGGCCAACAGCTTCTTGTATCGCCGCGCTCTCACGCGCGTGAAGCAGCATACAAACTTCGAGAGAAGCTGCATCTTCAAAATAACGCAAGCTCTCCAAGTACTGCCAAGTGCGGCTAGTCTCCGCTGTAATCAGTTGCCCGACCGAGCGAGACTCGTCGTAACTAATCGGTATCAGACGACTGAACTTGATTTGTCCGTTCCTGAAGTAGGTTTGCCGTAGGCCAAGGTCCGGAATGATGGTGACCAACATGGTATGCGGAAAAACTGAATCCAGCGCCTTTAATAAGCGGCTCGACAACACGGCAGAAGAACAAATGGCTTCGAGAGGTACTTTTTTTCGGTCGAGCAATGCCAGTAGTGGCTTCAACAACTCCTGATTGGTGACGGCATGAAGGCAGATGCGGTCATCACGACGGCCCTGGGTCTCGCGTTCCTGCACAATGGCATGGCGATAAGGCGACGTACGATAGATTTGTCCGAGTTTCCGATCAAGTACAGCCTGTCGGTCGCTACCGCGAAGATGTGGGATCGTGTCGAGGCGAAAATCCTCCTCGATTAAGTCGGTGATGAGGTAGGTGGGGGACGATGCGTATTTGGAAAGTTGCTCCTCAAACGCTCGCGTCTGAATACTTCCTACGCCAAAACTCTCACGGCTCACCAGCGTGTTGCCGCTAAAGACAAGTGAGACAAGCTTATCATTCGTTAAGTAAAGAAAGTGTTTTGACACGGCCATATTTCCTAACGAATTGCCGTCTTGGCGATTACGTCATACATGGGCAAAAAGATGGTGATTAAGATACCAATCAGGACGCCGCCAAGAATAACTGTCAATGCAGGCTTGATCAGCTCCTGCAGGCTTGACATGGTTTCCTTCACTTCACGGTTATAGAAATAGCTGACGTTGAGCAGTGCTGTATCGAGCCCGCCGGTTGATTCGCCAACTTTAAGCATCCGCAGCACCAATGGCGGGAAGAGTCGGGCGTTCTGAAAGGCTTGGGTGATGGCAGTGCCATCACTGATTTCTCGGCCAACGCGCTGCAAGCCCTGTTCAACTATACGGTTACCCACGATTTTTTCAGAAATTTCAATGCAATCAAGGACGCCTAGCCCCGACTTGTACATCAGTGCGAAGTACGTTGAGAAGCGCGCCAAGATGATTTTTTGCGTGAGCGGACCCATGACAGGAAGTTTCAACAACATGGCGTCGATTTGATAGCGAACGTCCTCGTTTGTTTTCGCCAGAATGAACAAAATCACACCACTAATGATTGGCAGGCCCAAACACAGATACCAAAATTGCTGCATGAAGGCGGATACGGCGATGAGCGCGAGGGTCGCTTTGGGGGGGCTGTCTGTCAGCGCTTTCATGGTGATGGCAAGCTGTGGGACTAAGAAAATCATCAGTAGAAATACCACGCCAACAATGATCGTACCCGCAAACAACGGGTACATCATCGCTTTTTTTGCCTGCGAGGCCAACTCATCTTGCCATTTGAGATTCTCGGTGAGCTGCGTGAGAACTTCCGGCAGTTGCCCTGAGCGCTCACCTGTTCGGATGAGCGCAATGAACACCGTATCAAATGCGTGAGGATGATTCGCCATTGCCTCCGACAGGCGCAGGCCGCCCTCTATGTCTTCGAGCAGAGTCGCCACCACCTGCTTAAACGCCGGGTTTTCAACCGTGTCTCGCAAATCAGACAGCGCTTCAATGATCGGTACCCCAGCGCGGAGCAGTTGGTCCATGTGGAAGCAGAAGGTAATCAGCTCCTTGCGGGTAATTCGACGCGCCGTCGAGAGCGCAGATTTCTTGATCGAATCGAACTTGATTAGATCGAGCTCCATTTTTTTTAGACGCAGTTCCAAATCGATGGCGTTGGAAGCATCCAAGTTTCCGGTCTGAATTTGCCCCTCCTGATTGACCGCGCGATAGCTGAACGTTGCCATGGATTAGCCGCTAGTCAATACGATCAGTCAGATCGACGATCCGCGAAATTTCGTCGAGATCGGTCTCTCCTGCCAGCACACGACTGACAGCGTCCTCGGCGAGTGTGCGAAATCCGCGCCTGCGTGCGGCTTCCCGTATTTCTCGTGCTGTCGCTCGACGTGAAATCAGTTCATCAATTTCACTGTCCATGCGGAACAGCTCCATGATCGCCACGCGTCCCTTGTATCCGCTGTTGTCACAGGTATCGCAGCCGACATGCTGGAATATTTCGCCCTTCCAGTCTTGGCTCACGCCGAGGATGCGCCGGGTGCCGTCATCTTCCGGGTGATAGGGCTGTTTACATTTTTCACACAGGCGCCGCACCAAACGTTGCGCGACAACACCGATGATGTTGCCGGACATGATGTCCGGTAACACACCTAAGTCTTGTAGTCGCGGGATGGCACCGATTGCCGAATTGGTATGCAGTGTTGAATAAACTTGATGGCCAGTCATCGCCGCGCGAAACGCCATTTCGGCGGTGTCTTGATCGCGAATCTCACCGACTAGAATCACATCGGGGTCTTGGCGCATCATCGAGCGAATGCCACTTGCGAAGTCCAATTTCGCGGCTTCATTGACTGAAGTTTGTCGAATCATCGCCATTGGGTATTCGACCGGGTCTTCCAGCGTCATGATATTGACGCCCTCGGTATTGATATGGTTCAAGATGGAATACAGCGTGGTCGTCTTGCCAGAGCCCGTTGGGCCAGTGACGAGGATAATGCCCTCTGGGCGTGCCATCATGAGTCGTAGCATCTTCAGCTCGCCTTCTTGGAGGCCGAGATCCTCAAGTGGAACAATACCCTTCTGGCGGTCGAGAATGCGCAAGACGACGTTCTCGCCGTGTGTCGTCGGCTGCGCAGCAACGCGAAAGTCGACGGAGCGGCCTGATAAGGTCAATGAAATTCGACCGTCCTGCGGTGCGCGGGTCTCGGCAATGTTCATGCCTGAGATTACCTTGAGGCGTACCACCATCGCGCTCCAATAGTTCTTGTGAAGCGAGCGAATTTGACGAAGCACACCGTCAATGCGGTAACGAATTCGCAGAAATCCCTGTTCCGGCTCAAAATGAATATCCGAGGCATTGCGTTTTACCGCATCTGCCAACAGCGCATCAATAAGGCGTACGACCGGCTGGCTGTATTCATCAAAGTCGGTTGCCAAGCTTTGGTAGTCGATCTCGCCGGTTTCAATCTCATTGAGAATGCCATCGATCGAAAGTTCAAAACCATAGTGCTGCTCGATGGCGATTGCAATGTCAGATTCGCGCGCCAATACCTGTTCAATGCGAATGTCCTCGCGAACCAAGACGCGAATTTGGTCGATGGCGACAACGTTGGTCGGGTCCGCGACCGCTAACAGTAGCTTGCGTGTGCTGCGATCAAAGTCGACCGGCAGAACTTGGTAGCGCTTGGCAATATCCTTCGGCACCATCGACAGTGCTTCGGCGTCGATAATGGTGTTTGACAGATCCACTGCAATCTGTCCGAGACTTTCGGAAAGCGTATCGCGAATCGTTGCTTCCGTAACAAAGCCGAGCGTGACCAAAGTCTTGCCAAGTGGTGCTTTGGACGTGCGCTGATCCAGCAGCGCGATGTTTAGCTGGTCTTGTGAAATGACGCCGCGCGCAAGCAGAGTCTGGCCCAGCGGCAACTGGGAGAGTGGCGAGCTCATCTGATTCATGTCGAAGACATCTTGTGGTGGCAAGGCACGTTCACATTCCAGTTGGTCGCATTGATCTGCGGGCAACGATTGTACCAATCACCCAAGATGGGAAAGCGCATGTTTCTCATCAGGGTTGACGTTTTGACAAGCCTTCGGCGGACATAGAGCTAAGCGCCGAAACACGTCTCTCGACGGCGGCGCGGTCAAACTGCCCTGTGACGTTGGCCGCCAGAGCACGACGGTAGAAGCTCATGGCGGCGGGCCCTTGCCCCAGTTGGTCCAGACTAACCGCTAAATTGTAGTTGTAGTCGGCGTTCTGCGGCATCAGTCTTGCCGCTTCAAAGTAGGCGGGCTGGGCTTCGCGCCACTGCCGGGATTCGGCGTACAAATTGCCCAGCAGGAAATAGGCATTGGCAGCATTCGGATCTTGGGCAATTAATCGCCTTAAGCCAATCTCCTTTTCGCCCGCACTGCTTGAGCCGCCGGGGGCGTTGCCGTCTTTGCCGCCTGCCAGCACGATGAGGGCCGCACTTGCGGTGGCGTTGCGGGGGTCGATCTCCAACGTCCGTTGGTAGTGTTTGATCGCGAGTGGCAGATCAGCGGCGTTACCGCTTCGTGCGGCTGCCGTAGCAAAGCCTAGGTGGGCATCTGCGCTGTTGCCGTTTGCGGCAATAGCTTCGGCATAACGCTGCTTGGCCGTGACGTAATCGCCGACGGCAAGGGCGGCATAGCCTGCTCCAAGCGCCGGGTTAATCTCCAAGGTAGTCGGTTTGGCTGGGCGCAATATCACTTGGTCAGCGCCAAGGTTGGGGTTAGGTGGCGCGGGTAACGCTTCAATTTGCCGGGCAAGGGCCTCACGTGGCGTGCTGGCAACAACTTTTGCCGCCGTCGGTGCGCGCTCCTCCTTTAGCCGTGTTGCCGGTGGCGGGAGTAGGGGTGGAAGTGGTGCCTCCTCGGGCGCGACCGCAGTCTCGGCCACAGGCGCGGGCGATGAGGCTGCTGTGGCTACTGCGCCAGTCGGAGCGGAAGGAGCAGGCGCGCTGGATTTCGCTGCGTTGACGCTTGGGCTTACCGGTAGACGTGCAGCCGGTTTGCTGAGCCGATTCATTTCGCTCCACACATGCCAACCTCCCGCACCAATCACAACGAGCAGGATGCCTGCGATGGGGAGTGCCCACTTCGCTTTACCGCTCGACTTGGCGGGTTGTTTTACTGCAAAAGCGTTGTTAATCGCTTTGCGATTTTGCGCCTGTTGGGCCGACTCCGCCTGGGAGATGGCCGCAGAGGGATCAGTACTGGGCTTGGGCACCACAAGCTGCTCCACACTCGGCGCAGTGCTGTAGCTGGCCAATAGTTCGGCCGGGCTTGGCACCAGCGGTAAGCGCGACGCTTTGACGGCGGCGGTTGCCGGTGGGGTTGTAGTGAGCGGCGGGGAAGCGAGTTTGTCGAAATCTGAATAGCTCAACTCACTGGCAAGCATTTCTTCCAGCCTTACGCGGGGTGCTGCCGCCACGCTGCTGTGAGGCACCTGCTCCGCTAGAGGCGCGTCGCCAAGCAAAAGCGAAGGGACGGCCGGGTTGGCCGATGATTTCGCAACCGGGTCGCAAGGCCGATCATCAACAACTTCCAGCGAGAGACCCGGAAACTCTGATGGCGGATTTACATCCGGCCCCGCTGACGCTGGCTCGATATGCGGACGGCTAACATCACCAACCAGTGTCAGTGGTTCGGTTAGGGCCGGAGCGGCGGTGGCTTGAGTCGCAGGGGAAGTTTCTGCCGCAGATGCAGATCGCGTCGCCGACAATGCTGCTGCCTCGGCTTTTGCGCGCTTGGCATCTTCCGCACGTTTAAGCGCATCGAGGAGCAGGCTCACTTCCTAACTCACGGTCTCGGTTGCACCGGATCTGGCACTCCGGGGATGCGGACATCTACAACAGGCTCGGCCTCCTTAAAAAAGCGACCGTCGGGCAAATATCGTTTGTACTCGCTAAGGTCGGTATCGAGACTTGCGTCCTTGATAACGATGGGGCGGATGAAAACAACCAATTCTGACTTCTTACCGGCATCGTTGCGGTAGCTTACAGCATCACCAAAAACGGGGATCTTGGAAAGAATTGGCAATCCATCTCGCGTGGCTTTAAAGCTGTCCTGCATGAGCCCGCCAAGCACGGTCGTCTGGCCGGAGGCAACGCGCAAAACGGTTTCGAATTCGCGTGTTTGTACGACCGGGATGCGGCTGGGAATCTGCGTGGAAGTGCTACCCAGCACCGGGCTGGTGGTGACAACAATAAGACCTGGATTTGGATCTTGGATCTGACCGACAATTTTCGTAATACTTGGACGAATATTGAGGGTAACCATGTCGTTTTCGCCGATCTGCGGCGTGACGCTCAAAACCAAGCCTTCGGGAACTACGTTGGGTGTTGAACTGTAAGTTGGTGCCGTGTTGCCGTTTGCGCTCGTTGTGCCTGGGGAGGTGGTAATTGTGAAGTAGACTGCATTCTCAACCACCTTCATGACTGCGGTCTGGTTGTTGAGTGTTGTGGTTCGTGGGCTCGATAAAACCTTGGCATTTCCAAACGAGCTGAGAAGGGTGATCGTGCTCTTGATGCTTCCACCCACTGCTGCGTTTGGATTTGAGTACCCGATAGAGAAAAAGTTGTTAGCCAGATTTGTGGTCCCGTTCGCAGTGACATTGGTTTGCGTAAGCTGTTGACGGAAGCTGTAGCCGAGTCCTTGTAGGGCGAGAGACGACCAATCGACCCCCGATTGATATCCGTCACTGAGTTCGACCTCGACGATCGTCGCTTCGATCAACACTTGACGCTTCGCTGCACCCGCAACGAGTTCGATAAACTGCCCGACCTTTTCATGCTGGCGGGAGGTGCCGCGAACTGAAATTGTGCCGGTTTCGGGGTTGACGATGACGGATGCTGCCTCGCGGAACGTAAGCGTTTGCGAGACTTGTTCGTTTTGCGCCGGAACTTCGCCCGGCGTGAGGGTGGTCGTTGTTCCACGGGCCGCCGTTGCCCCGCCCCGCCCCTGTTGTGTGCGCGATGTCACGGTGCTTGAGCCTTGCGATTGACCGCGGACAACGGTCTCAGAACTTCCTTCCGGAAGGAGTTTGTCGGTCTCGCGCAGCAAGTCTTTGATGTTCTTTTCGAGGTTCTCCCAGAATCGATTCTTGGAGTTGTTAACGATGCGCAACTGCGACGAATTCTGTCCGCCTGCACCTCCCGCCGCACTTGCGGTGCCACCGGAACCCACTCCCGACGGGGAAACCACCTGCGTCTGGACCCCAAATGTGCCGTCCATGTCACGCGTGATGTTGACGTAATCGAC
>JBEILF010000105.1:0-8324 GCA_040379385.1 Burkholderiales bacterium
ATATTGGGCTCCCGCCTTCGCGGGAGCGGGGGAGTATTGGTTTAGTGGTCGTTCATCTAACCCCGTCCCCGCGCAGGCGGGGACCCAAGTTGACCTGCCCGCGAACAACCACAAGGGTTGCGCCGGGCGGGGGCCCATCAATTTTGTTCAGCGCGGGTGATTCCGATATTAGGCTCCCGCCTTCGCGGGAGCGGGGGAGTATTGGTTTAGTGGTCGTTCATCTAACCCCGTCCCCGCGCAGGCGGGGACCCAAGTTGACCTGCCGGCGCCGGCCGGGACCCAGACCTTCGTAACGCATTGACCTTGCTGTGGACTGGATACCCGCCCGGCGCAACCATTGCGGTTGTGCGCCAGGACGACGAAGTTATTTGAAGTTCCCAGTCGGCAAAAAAAGCGCTGCCCCATTGGAGCAGCGCCTTTTTGCTTCACTCAACTTCACTCACAAAGTTGTTGCCGCCCGCACTTCCCAGCACATTTGATAAAGCCGGTAGCGCTTTAGGGCATGATGACCGTGTCGATTGCGTGGATGACGCCGTTGGATGTCTCAACGTCTGTCTTGATCACTTTGGCGTTGTTTACCATTACACCCTTGTCGGTCGTGATTTTGATCATTTTGCCGTTGACGGTCTTCACATCGCCGGCTTTGACGTCCTTAGCCATCACTTTTGCGGGAACGACGTGGTAGGTCAACACTCCGGCAAGCTTTGCTTTGTCCTTGAGCAATGCGTCGAGATCAGCCTTGGGGATCTTGGCAAATGCCTCGTCGGTAGGTGCGAACACGGTGAAAGGACCTTTCCCTTTGAGCGTATCGACCAATCCAGCCGCTTGAACTGCGGTAACAAGGGTCTTGAAGTTGCCCGCTGCAACTGCGGTATCCACGATATCTTTTTGCGCCATAGCCAATGATGACGTCATTGCAAGAACGCTAGCCAATACGACTGAAGCAATCGAACGATTCATAATTTATCCTGATAAGTTGGTTGAGAACAAAAACACAAATAATTGATGGATAAAACTTTAGTCATGGCTCTGAGTGCTGATGGCAGTGCGGAAACACAAGCGCCTGATTGAACACACACAAACGTCATAACGTGACCGTTTAGTCACCGTTTGAACTAAAAAGTTCAACGGCCTCAGGATACGATTGCAAGTGAAAGTTTTCGGCACCTGATCACAACCGCGGCTTGCAACCAGAAAACTAGGCACACATTTGTTGCCCCATCCAAACAGTTTTGGTGACTGGCGCTTTTTTGCATCCCCACGCCGCATCCAGAACACTCGGCAAAGGAACAGCGATAGTGAGCACACTATAATGATGTATTGATCTTCCCGACGAGAATGCGCTATGGCCGCCGCTCATGCCGAGGCAACCCTAGAGAACACTAATTCTGTGATTGCCGAAATTACTCAGGCGATCCACACGGCGGTCTTTTTCGAACCATCAGAAAACCTGGCGATGCTCGACCATGCCGTGGTCGACACCTACCTGTCGGACATCGACGACACCGATCTCCTCGCAAGAAACCCGACGGACTGGGCGGCCATTGTTCGCAACCACCTTACATTCGGCACGGATTTTCAATCCGGCGCGCCAAAAATGCGCATCTACTCGCCCAAAGTTGGCGAACACGGCTGGCAGGCACCTTGTACTGTCATTGAGTTTGTGAATGACGACATGCCGTTTCTGGTCGATTCCATCGCTATGGAAATCAACCGTCAGGGTATCGCCATTCAACAGATTGCCCACCCGCTGTTCTCGGTGCGTCGCGATAAACACGGCACTCTTACTGCACTCTCGCCAATCACCGAAGGGCAAAAACTAGAATCCTGGATTCACATCGAAATCGAGCGTCTCACCGACCCCGCACGTATCAAATCACTCGGCGACGGTTTGGTCGCCATCTTGTCTGATGTCCGCGCGGCGGTGGAAGATTGGGCCAAGATGAAGGCCAAAATTCAAGATGTGCTGTCCAACCTCGGCCCCGCCGCCAAAGTGGTACCGCTGGCAGAACTCGACGAAGCACGCGCCTTTTTACACTGGGCCGCTGACAACCACTTCACGTTCTTGGGCTATCGGGACTACGAGCTGCTGTCGGTGAATGGTAAAGACAGCCTGAAAATCATTCCCAATTCAGGGTTGGGCGTTCTGCGGGAACCGAAGCTTGGTGGCGTCTCGGCGAGTTTCAATGAACTGCCCGACCACCTCAAAAAACTTGCGCGCAGCCCACAACTGCTCGTCCTGACCAAGGCGAACTCTCGCGCCACGGTACACCGCTCCGGCTATCTCGACTACATCGGCATCAAGCGCTTTGATGCCGATGGTCAAGTCATCGGCGAACGTCGATTCATCGGCTTGTACACGTCGAGCAGCTACCACGGTGATCCAACCGAAATCCCGCTGCTGCGCCAGAAAATCGACAAGGTGCTGACTCGCGCAGGCTACCCCGCTGGTAGCCATGCCGGCAAGAACCTTCTATCAATTCTCGACGCTTACCCGCGCGACGAACTGTTCCAAATCGCCGACGACGAGTTGTTTGAAACAGCGATGGGTATTTTGCGGCTGGGCGAACGCGCCCGTACAAAACTCTTTCTTCGCCGCGATCTCTACGCGCGTTTCTACTCGTGTTTGATCTATCTGCCGCGTGAAAACTACAACACGGAAATCCGCGTCAAGCTGCAAGACCTCCTGAAGAAAAAACTCAGGGGCAGCTCGGCTGAATTCAACGTCCAATTGACCGAATCCGTTCTTGCCAGCATTCATATGCTGGTCCGCACCAGTCCGGGAAGTGTTGCCGAAGTTGATACTGTGGCGCTTGAAAGAGAAATCGTGGCTCTCACCCGCCGGTGGGAAGAAGGGGTTTTCTCTAACCTTGCCGCTGCACTGGGGGAAGATGCGGCGAACGCGGCGCGACGTGAGTTTGTTTTGCCATTCCCCGCTGCATATCGCGAGGATACCGGGACGGAACAGGCAATCGCTGATTTCACCGCTTCATGCGCCTTGTCCGCAGATGCGCCGCTCAACGTGGCGCTCCATCTGCACGGTGACCAGTTGCGTTTCCGCGTATATCATCTTGGCCATCCCATTACCTTGTCGACCGCGCTACCGATGCTCGAAAACATGGGTGTCAAGGTCAAGAATGAACGCGCCTACAAGATTGAGCGCAACGACGCACCGCCGATCTGGATACACGAGTACAGCCTCACACACTCGCTCGTATCGGTCGACTTTGCAGCGACCCGCGCCAAGTTTGAAGACACATTTCTCCGTGCTTGGACGAAGACCATTGAGAATGACGGTTTCAACCGCCTCACCCTGAATGCGCAACTCGCGGCAGCGGATGTGTTGGTGCTGCGAACATACGCGAAGTACTTGAAACAAACCGGGTTTACCTACAGCCAAAACTATCTGGAACAGGCGTTGGCGGCCAATTCAATCATTGCACGTGATCTGGTCGAACTGTTCCATACGCGTTTTGATCCCAACTTCGGCGGCGATCGCGCAAACAAGATTGAAGCTGTTGTGAATGCGCTTGAGGCCTCGCTGGATAGCGTTGCCAATGCCGATGAAGACCGCATCCTGCGGCGTTTCCTAGCAGTGATTCAGGCGACGCTTCGTACCAACTTCTACCAACACAAGCCTTATCTTTCAATCAAGCTTGAGTGCGCAAAAGTACCCGAGCTGCCTGAACCTAAGCCGCTGTTCGAAATCTTTGTTTATAGTCCGCGGATGGAGGGTATCCATTTACGCGGCGGCAAGGTGGCGCGCGGCGGACTGCGTTGGTCGGATCGCCCGGAAGACTTTCGTACCGAGGTGCTCGGGCTGGTCAAGGCACAAATGGTCAAGAATGCTGTCATCGTGCCGGTTGGCTCGAAAGGCGGGTTTGTCCTCAAAGCGGCACCACCATCTAACGACCGTGAAGCCTATCTCAAGGAGGGTATCGAATGTTACAAAACCTTCTTGCGTGGCCTGCTGGACATCACCGACAACTTGGTCAAAGGTAAGGTTGTCGCGCCGCGTAATGTTGTGCGACACGACGCTGACGATCCCTACCTCGTCGTTGCCGCCGACAAAGGCACGGCAACGTTTTCTGATTACGCAAACGCCATCTCAGCCGAATACGGCCACTGGTTGGGTGATGCATTTGCCTCAGGCGGCTCGGCGGGATACGACCATAAGAAAATGGGCATCACGGCCAAAGGCGCGTGGGAGAGTGTCAAACGCCATTTCCGCGAGATCGGCGTCAACACACAAACCACCGACTTCACGGTGGTCGGGGTGGGTGACATGTCGGGCGACGTATTCGGTAACGGCATGTTGCTCTCCCAGCATATTCGATTGGTCGCTGCGTTTGACCACCGGCATATTTTTCTTGATCCAACCCCCGACGCAGCCAAGAGTTTTGCCGAGCGCGAGCGGATGTTTGCACTACCCCGCTCATCTTGGGAAGACTATGACAAGGTGATGATTTCCAAAGGTGGTGGCGTCCACGCGCGCACTGCGAAGTCGATCGACCTCACCCCCGAAGTCAAACAAGCGCTTGGCATTGATGCTACGATTTCGGCGATGACGCCGGTGGAATTGATGCGAGCCATCCTCAAGGCCCCAGTCGATCTGTTCTACAACGGTGGTATTGGCACTTACATCAAAGCCAGCGGCCAGTCGCACGGTGAGGTTGGTGACAAAGCAACCGATGCAATCCGCATCAACGGCAACGAACTGCGTTGCAAAGTCATTGCCGAGGGCGGCAATCTCGGTGCCACGCAACTTGGCCGCGTCGAAGCGGCACTTGCCGGGGTGCGTATTTGTACTGATGCGATTGATAACTCGGCAGGTGTGGATTGTTCAGACCACGAGGTCAACATCAAGATTCTTCTAGGTGCGGCAGTCGATGGCGGATTGCTGAAGCCTGAAGAGCGTGAGCCGCTTCTTGCAGCAATGACCGATGAAGTAGGCAAGTTGGTTCTGAAGGACAATTACTATCAGACCCAATCGTTGTCGGTCTCCGGTGTTCGCGCCGACAAAATGCTCGATGCACAAGCGCGGTTCATGCGTCATCAAGAAAAAGCAGGGCGTCTAAATCGCGCAGTAGAGTTCCTGCCGAACGATGACGCCCTCGCCGAACGCCGAGAGAAAAAGCTTGGTCTCACCGCGCCAGAACGCGCGGTGTTGCTCGCCTACAGCAAGATGGAATTGTTTGACGAGTTGCTCGCTTCAGATTTGGTGGATGATCCTTATGTCGCCCGGGCACTCGTCTGCTACTTTCCGACACCGCTGCAAGTGCGCTTCAAAGACATCATGCAGGCGCATCCACTGAAGCGCGAAATCATTACCACAGAAGTTGCAAATTCAACCATTAACCGCACCGGCAGCGTTTTTGTACATCGTATGTGCGAGGAAGCGGGCGCGACGGCACCTGAAGTCGTGCGAGCTTATATCTTGAGCCGCGATATCCTGGGGTTGAACGGTATCTGGCAACAAATTGACCAGTTGGATAACGTCGTGTCGGCCGCTACCCAAAACGCGATGCTGATTGAGGTCGGTAGATTGGTGTTGCGTTCCACACTTTGGTTCCTGCGCCGGCGCGGCGAGCGCATGCCCATTACCGATGTATTGGCCTTCTTCGCGCCGGGTGTCGCTACCGTCAGTGGCCAACTCGATACGTTGCTCGCAACTAAAGACGCCGCAACATTACAAAACAAGCGCGACAGCCTGGTCGCGGCAGGTGTACCTCGCGAATTGGCAAACACAATTGCCCATACCGACACCATGTATTCGCTGTTGGACATCGTCGAGGCATCAAGCGAGTTGAAACGACCGGTGAGCGTCGCGGCAGCAGTTTACTTCACACTGGCGGGTAAGTTGTCGCTCAGCTGGGTGGCCGCACAGGTTGGTAAGCTACCGACGGATTCTCATTGGCAGGCGATGGCACGGGCTTCCATGCGTGACGATTTAGCCAATCTGCAGCGCCAGCTCACCGAGAGTGTGCTGCAATTGTCGCCAGACGCGAATTCGCTCGAAGGCGCGCGGCAGGCACTCACGGTTTGGGAGACACACCACGCGAAGGCACTCGCGCACATGTACGAGGTGATGGGTGATCTTATGGCAGCACGCGATACCGATCTTGCCATGTTGTCGGTGCTGCTGCGGGAACTTCGAGTGCTCGCCTGAGACACCACTCAAATGAAGATTTCGCAAACACGAACTGTTTTGTCCGCCATCGCAATGCTTTGTTTTGCACTGCTGGTGTACGTGTTCTACCTGCAATATGGGCCAGAAAAACAACAACCATGCCCTCTTTGTATTCTGCAACGTTACGCCTATTTCTTGCTTGGTGTTGCCGCGCTTGCAGGGGCAATCTGGCCGAGGCGTGCCATCGTTTTTATCGCTGCCACGGTCGCGGCGGCAGGCGGCGGCCTGGCCTTGTGGCAGGTGCTGAAAGGCTCCGACATGACCTCGTGCCAGCGCGACCCGATCGGCATCTTTGTTAATCAGTTACCCATGGCAGATTGGTGGCCGGAGTTTTTGTTTGCCACTGGCGGCTGTGCGGACAAGTATTCAACGCTCGGCTTGCCGGTGCCAGTGTGGTCGCTGGCTTGTTTTGTTGGGCTGACTGGCTTGCTCGTTTTCGTCGGGATGAAACTGCGAAAAGTCGCATAAGGTGCGGGCTTGATCGCGAGGGGATTTCGGGCAACGCTCGTTGTCATCCCTTTTTGCTGCCATTCGCGCATGTTGAAACACGCCCACACGCTCATCCGTAAAAATCAAAACTCGCCTATTGGCGGGCGTTTTCAAGCAAAACGTACTGGAGATGCACGTGGAATGTTGGGTTAAGATTTCGTGGCGCGAACTGCGATCTTAAAATCTTGTCGCGAACTGCAAATCTGCTTTAGCACCTAGAAGTGCAATCGTGATGTGGTCAACGAAGGAGCTGCTGCCATGTAAATAATTTGACTCTGGACTTCCCAGGATTTGGTAGACCGTAGATATTCTGATCCATCTAAGAAATAGGAGAGCAAACATGCCAAGATCATCTTCAGTCGAAAGGGTTCGCCCGAGCGCGCTACTTCAAGCCTCAAAATCGCAACCGAACTCGAATTCAACGCAGGAAGTTACCGATCCGTATGCTTGTATCGTTTGCGACAAAAGTGATAGTTACCTCCTCGCGTTTTCCTGAATGCTCTACAGGCACGAGCAACTTTAGCCACTGCCCTTTGCCATTTGACACCATGGTATTGCCGCTATCGCTCAGCTTGATGTTGAACATCGCGTCATTTGGAAATAGCTCAATGAGCTCAGGCCCAAAGCTGAAGGCAGTGAAGACGCTACCAAAGCACTGCTGCACGGCCGGATACGAGCGTCCATCAGTCTTGGCATCAGAGTGGATAGGGGCACCAGCTCGTTGAGACCACTTGATGCGGAGCGGTATCTCGCGCGACTGCATGCTTGACTTTAGGCGCGCCTCGTCGAATTGAAAGCAAATCGGTTCTGGGCCAGCGCTACGAACGCTCGCACCGATCGAGTCTGTGGTTGCGAAAACCGCCAAGCGAATAGCTCGCCGCTGTAGACCGTTGCATCAAATTTAAAGTGAGCGCGCTTAAACAAGGGCTCACGCGAAAAGTCGCGAGGGGTCGATTGCCAGCGCTCATTGCTTCGCGACGCGCCTTCGATACTCACACCTAGATCAATATCGACCTCAGGTATGCCGAAGCTTGCACAACCCCCAAAAAGAGGGAGAAGCGCAACAACAGCGGCGAGCGGCAAATTTCCCTTTGTTGTTGGTCTTCGTAGCAAAGCGATCATCTCGGCCATCCAACCCCCCTCTTTCCATGCCTGTGCTCAACCGAGTGAGCAGCCGAAAAAGCCGCACTCTTCCTCGTCCCAAGAACTGCCATCATTGTCCAACAAAAAATCGGAGGGAATGATCGGGGAGACCACGGTTATTTTCTGCTGTCGTGTCCTCTTGCCGACTTCAGACCCACTCCATGCCCTGCCGCGCCCGCCTTTCCCGTCGCGGCAACCCTTGGTACATCATCCCGCAAAACACTAGGGGCTCAAATTGTTTCAGCCAACACTCATCGAACTCGTTTGTCGCGACCCGACAATATTCTCGTCCCTCTAACCAAAAAACTCTTTGATCAAGAACGCTTCCAGCCCCGCTTGATCTTCCTTGCGCGCCGACAATGTCACCACCCGCCCCAAGCGGTGGGATTCCCAGTTGAAATTGCCCTGATAGTGCTCGCGGATCAGCTCGATCATCCGGCGCACGATGGCGACTTCCACGTCGCCCCCTAGTCCTGCATCAACTTCGATCAACTGCGACTTG
>JBEILF010000106.1:0-8312 GCA_040379385.1 Burkholderiales bacterium
AACAATCCTGCGGTGTTGACACTTTGAAAATTATCGTCGCGCCGCGTAATCCGGATGGGCGATGAGGTTCTTGTCTCCACCCCCGTCAGAACTGCATCATGCATCGCGAAACCAGAAATCTGTTTGTCAAATGCCGGCAGCGCCTCGCGCACAGCGTTGATCACAAAGGTCGGTACACAATGGGACAGATCCGTCATCTTTACACCGGGCTTGTACGAAGGCACAACTGACCCAAGCGCGGTTGAGGCGCGCCCTGCAAGGAAATCGCCGACGAGTTGCGCGGGCGCGTTGTAGTTTTCACCACCGGCGACAAACGCCGCCGACTCCCAGCGGCGTTGAAAATCGATGCCCGCGAGTACGTCTTCAGGATAATCCACAGCTGGCGTGATGCCAACAACAATGCCCGCATTGGCGTTTCGCTCGGTACGCGAGTATTGACTCATGCCGTTGGTCACTACCCGGCCAACTTCAGATGTTGCGGCCACTACCGTCCCACCTGGGCACATACAAAAACTGTAAACGCTACGACCGTTCGAGGCATGATGTACCAGTTTATAGTCGGCGGCACCCAACATCTGATTTCCCGCATTTGGCCCGAAGCGCGCACGGTCGATCAGCCCCTGCGGATGTTCGATGCGAAAACCAATCGAAAATGGCTTGGCTTCAACAAACACGCCGCGTTCGCGCAGCGTTTGAAAGGTGTCGCGCGCGCTATGGCCGATGGCCAATACGAGATGATCGGTCTGGATCGATTCCCCGTGCTCCAGGACGACACCGCGCAGCTGTCGCTCACCGCCACGCTCTTCGATATCAAAATCGACCACCTTCTGTTGGAAGCGAATCTCGCCGCCAAGTGACTCGATGGTCGCGCGCATGATTTCGATCATCGAGACCAGTTTGAAGGTGCCGATATGCGGCTTTGAGACGTACATGATTTCGGGGGGAGCACCGGCCGCGACGAACTCTCGCAGCACTTTCCGGCCGAGGAAATGCGGGTCTTTAATTTGGCTCCACAGTTTGCCGTCAGAAAAGGTGCCTGCACCTCCTTCACCAAACTGTACGTTTGATTCCGGATTGAGCGTCGATTTGCGCCATAGGCCCCAAGTGTCTTGCGTGCGCTCACGCACGGCTTTGCCGCGCTCCAGTACGATGGGGTTGAAACCCATTTGAGCGAGCGTCAATGCCGCGAACAAACCGCAGGGCCCCATGCCGATGACGACAGGGCGTGGATGGTTCGATGTAGCTGCAGCGTGCGCGACGAACTTGTAGCTAGTGTCCGGTGTGGTCACTACTTTCGGATCGCCACGCATTTTCTTCAGCACGGCAGATTGGTTCTTCACCTCGACGTCAAGAGTGTAAACGAGCCAGATGTCCGCTTTCTTGCGCGCGTCGTAGCCACGACGGTAAATCGTCAGCGTGAGGATTTCTTCAGGTGCGATCTTCAGGCGCTGCGCGGCGAGTGCGCGTAGTGCGTTGAGATCGTCTTTGTCTTCCGCGGGCAGCGGCAATTTGATTTCGTTGAGTCGGAGCATGGCAGCGAGTTATTCTGCAGATGGTCAGAATGTCAGATGGGAGTTTCAGTGGTAACGGATATGCACCTTGCTATCGAGAGCGGTTAACTTGACTTCAACGAATTCAACTCCCGCAGTTGATTCAATTGGTACTTTGAACAAAAAAAAGTTACCGATACCGCGCTCGACGAGTTCCGGCTTCTTGTCGAGCCAACTCACATTGAACATCGTTGCATTTGAGTAAAGTGAAGGGAGCACAGGCGAAAAACTGAAACTGGCGTTTCGTCCGGGCAAAAAACACAATTTCGGCGGCGTAAAGGGTTGAGGGCGTTGCTTTCCAGTGCCATAGCCCATCACTGACAACCGGGAGAAAATTGTGTGATGAAGACCAGTCACCCGAAATGGCTGGTCAATAGGATTATCGCTACTTGCCATGAGCGCTTGATCGAATCTAAAGCACAGCTCCGACGACGTTTTGTTGAGTACTGACCCCCCAAATGCCGTTGACCCTGCGTTGAATGACAACTCAAACCTGTCTCCAACAAACACTGGTCGATCAAACAGTGGTGAGTGTGATCCTTCGGGAGGCGCGAATCGCACAATCTGCGTCGGTGTGGCAACCCAACTGTTACCGGTGGCATCCGTTCCGGACACATGTACATCAAGTTGAAAAACAGCCCCCACCGTCCCCAGCCATGCACACCCGCCAACAAGCCCGACAATCACTAGCGAGCCAGCGACATATGCACTCGCATGCGCTCGTAGTCGCATGGCATCCCTACCACCACTGATTAATAGGCTCATCATCGTCCTCAGATTACTTGAGCCAACTCCTGATTAGCTCTACGATGTAACTCCAAACCGCATCGAGTAGTGAGCTACATCCCTCACAGTTATCAGGTGGAGAATATACACAAGCAGCATGCCCCCATTACCGATATCTCTCGGTTGCTCATGCAGCCAAACACCAGAAAGAGTTGGTGCAGGACTCGCTTGCGCTTTAGTCGTGTTGTCGCAATTGATAGTGGCATCATCGGATGAGCTATCTTGCTGACTTTGCAAGCCAACGATCTCTCCTCGAAAATCGGACGGCACAACTCTGTTTTTCTCAGCACCCGCCTTCGCGCTCACCTGAAAACTGACCACAGGCAAAAGGAGAATTAAAACCGAACTCAACAGTTTGGCCGCAACACTTGCATAACGTGCTCTCACTTGAGCGCCTCCCATTGTTAGCCGCAAAAAGATTATTACATCAATTTGAATACTAACAAGCGATACTCCATTAACAAGCACTGTCAAATTTCCAAGACACAGAAATAAAAAGGCCCGCCAATTCTCATCAGCGGGCTTCCTCATTTTTTGCCTAGTAAAACCGATTACTCGATCTTCGCCTTCTCAACCAGCTTGGTAACCGCCCATGCTTTTGTCTTCGACATTGGCTTGGTTTCTTCGATGGTTACGGTGTCACCCATCTTGAACTCATTGTTCGGGCTATGTGCGTGGTACTTCTTCGAACGGCGCAAAACTTTACCCAAGATCGGGTGCTTTACCGCGCGCTCAACCAGGACCGTAACCGTCTTGTCCATCTTGTCGCTGGTGATAACGCCGGTGAGCGTACGCTTGCTTTTGATGATTTCAGCAGTAGTCGTCATTATTGTGCCTTCGCTTTTTCGGTCAGAATGGTCTTGATCTGCGCAATTTCACGCTTCACACGACCGAGCTCCGTCGTCTTAGACATTTGCTGGGTTGCAACCTGCATACGCATCGAAAATTGCGCGCGGCGCAGATCCAGCAATTCTTTGTTGAGGTCTTCCGGGGATTTCGCCCGCATTTCTTTGGTGTTCATGGCGTAGTCCTTTCTTAGCCCAACAGACGATGTACAAACGTGGTCCGGATCGGCAGCTTTGCCGCAGCAAGTGCAAACGCCTCACGCGCCAATGTCTCTTGC
Organism: Burkholderiales bacterium; assembly: GCA_040379385.1. Lineage (GTDB taxonomy): Bacteria > Pseudomonadota > Gammaproteobacteria > Burkholderiales > Usitatibacteraceae > UKL13-2. The sequence continues at coordinate 3,460 of JBEILF010000106.1, forward strand.
ACGCCGTCCATCTCGTAGAGTACTTTGCCGGGCTGAATTTCAGCCACAAAATATTCAGGCGATCCCTTACCGTTACCCATGCGGACCTCAGCAGGCTTTTTGGAGATTGGCTTGTCCGGAAAAATACGAATCCACACACGACCGCCACGTTTGATGTGACGTGTCATTGCGCGACGCGCAGCTTCGATTTGACGTGCGGTCAAACGACCGCGACCAACTGCCTTCAGACCAAATTCGCCGAACGAAACTTTGGCTCCCGTCGTGGCGATGCCTTTGTTCCGACCTTTTTGTTCTTTGCGATATTTTCTTCTAGCTGGCTGCAGCATTTTTCGCTCCTGGACGGCCACGCGGCTTACGCCCTGGCTCAGCTTGTGGCTCCGGTGCGGCAACAGGAGTTTCGCCCTTTGCCAACATGTTGCCCTTGTAAACGAGAACTTGTACGCCGATCACGCCATACGTCGTGCGCGCTTCAGAAAAACCTTGATCGATATCCGCACGCAAGGTGTGGAGTGGCACCCGGCCCTCACGGTACCACTCGGTACGCGCAATCTCTGCGCCGTTCAATCGACCGCTTGACGTGATCTTGATACCTTGTGCACCCAGACGCATTGCATTTTGCATCGCGCGCTTCATTGCGCGACGAAACATGACGCGTTTTTCTAGCTGCGCAGTAATTCCATCAGCAATCAGCTGGGCATCAGTCTCTGGCTTGCGAATTTCTTCGATGTTGACGTGCACTGGCACGCCCATCATCTTGGAAAGGCTCACACGCAGATTTTCAATATCTTCGCCCTTCTTGCCGATCACCACGCCAGGACGCGAAGAATAGATAGTGATCTTTGCGTTCTTTGCAGGACGCTCAATGACGATCTTGCCGACCGACGCGCTTGCCAACTTTTTCTTCACGTAGGTGCGGACTTTGATATCTTCCAGCAGCATGATCGGGAAGTTTTGGCTATTGGCATACCACTTCGAGGCGAAGTTCTTGGTAACAGCCAAGCGAAAACCGGACGGGGAAATTTTTTGTCCCATTTTGACTCCTTATTGCTTGCCGTCGCCGACGGTCACAAAAACGTGACATGTCGGTTTGACAATGCGGTTACCACGGCCCTTTGCGCGCGCGGTAAAGCGCTTCAGTACAGGGCCCTTTTCAACGATGATCTTGGCGACTTTGAGGTCGTCAATATCAGCACCGTTGTTATGCTCAGCATTTGCAATGGCCGATTCCAACACCTTCTTAATGATCGTTGCGCCTTTTTTTGGCGTAAACGTGAGGATGTTGAGCGCTTGGTCTACTTTCTTGCCGCGGATGAGGTCAGCAACCAAACGACCTTTTTGCGCGGAGAGGCGTACTCCCCAAAGATTAGCGGATACGTTCATTGGTATCGCTCCTTATTTCTTGCCAGCCGCCGCAGCCTTCTTATCGGCTGGATGGCCTTTGAAGGTACGGGTCAAGGCGAATTCGCCCAACTTGTGGCCAACCATGTTTTCGCTAACAAACACCGGAATGTGTTGCTTCCCGTTGTGAACTGCGATGGTCAAACCAACAAAATCCGGCAGGATGGTGGAACGGCGCGACCAAGTCTTGATTGGCTTGCGGTCTTTAATGGCAGCGGCCTTTTCAACCTTTGCTGCCAAGTGCCCGTCTACAAACGGGCCCTTCTTGATGGAACGTGCCATGGCAATTAACCTTTCCGACGATCGCGAACGATCATGTTCTGTGTGCGCTTGTTAGTACGGGTCTTAAGACCCTTGGTAGCTTGGCCCCACGGCGTACGCGGATGACCACCACCGTTGGAACGACCACCGTGCGGGTGATCCACGGGGTTCATACAGATGCCACGAACCGTAGGACGCCAGCCGCGCCAGCGATTTGCACCGGCCTTGCCGATTACGCGAAGTGCGTGCTCACCATTACCGACTTCACCAATGGTCGCTCTGCAGTCGACATGAACCTTGCGAATCTCGCCGGAGCGCATACGAAGCTGTGCGTACAACCCTTCGCGCGCCAGCAGTTGTACCGAAGCACCGGCGGAGCGCGCCAACTGGGCACCCTTTCCTGGTAGCAACTCGATACAGTGAATCGTCGAACCAACCGGGATGTTACGGATCGGCAAGCAGTTACCGACCTTGATTGGCGCGTCTTGTCCAGAAACAACTTGTTGGCCAACTTCGACGCCTTTCGGCGCAATCATGTAACGACGTTCGCCGTCTGCGTAACAAAGCAGAACAATGTTTGCGCTACGATTTGGATCGTATTCAAGGCGCTCAACTTTCGCAACGATACCGTCTTTGTCGTTACGCTTGAAGTCGATGATGCGGTAGTGTTGCTTGTGACCGCCACCTTGGTGACGGGTCGTGATGTGGCCGTGGTGATTACGACCTGCATTTTTCGACTGCGGTTCCAGCAACGCTGCATGCGGCGCACCTTTATGCAGATCAGCATTGACCACCTTCATCATGCTACGGCGGCCAGGCGAGGTCGGTTTTGTTTTAACGAGAGCCATTACACCGCCCCTTCCGTAAACTGGATGTCGCCATTGCCCGTCAAGCAAACATAAGCTTTTTTGACGTGATTACGACGGCCTTCAAAACGTCCGTGGCGCTTTGCTTTGCCTTTTTGGTTAACGATATTCACGCTAGCCACTTCAATTTTTTGATCTTTAAACAGGAGCTCAACTGCAGCCTTCACTTCGGCCTTGGTTGCGCTCTGCAGGACTTCAAAAACCACCTGCTTTTGTTTGTCAGCCACCATGGTGGCTTTCTCGGAAATGACGGGTCGCAACACGACCGTCAGCAGACGTTCGGCATTCATGCGAGCACCTCTTCAAATTGTTTGACCGCCGCCTTGGTCAACACCACATTCGCGAAACGAACAAGGCTGACTGGATCGGCGTGTTTAGCCTCGAGCACCATCACGTTCTCAAGATTGCGCGACGACAGATAGAGGTTTTCGTTGAAGTTATCGGTAATGATCAATACCTGTTCCAGCCCCATTCCCTTTAACTTTGATACCAAACCCTTGGTCTTTGGCGCGTCCAGTTGAATATCTTCAACAACGGACAAACGATTTTCGCGAACGAGTTGCGACAGAATCGCGGCAATACCCGCGCGGTACATCTTGCGATTTACCTTCTGCGAAAAATTCTCGTCAGGCGAATTCGGGAAAATCTTACCGCCGCCACGCCACAGAGGCGAAGACGCCATACCAGCACGCGCGCGTCCGGTACCCTTTTGGCGCCATGGCTTCTTTGTCGATTTCTGAACGTCGCTACGACCTTTTTGTGCGCGGTTACCCGAGCGTGCGTTTGCCTGGAATGCAGTTACCACTTGGTGGACAAGCGCTTCGTTGTAATCGCGGCCAAACAGTTCTGCCGACGCGGCAACGGTACCCTCAGAGGCACCCTTGTCATTGATAAGCTTTAGTTCCATCATTTAGCCCCCTTTGTCATCGGAGCTTTCGCAGCAGGGCGAACGACGATGGTGCCATTTTTCGCACCAGGCACGGCACCCTTTACCAAAATCAGCGACCGCGCTACATCAACACGTGCGACTTCGAGCATAGGCATCGTCGATGACACATCACCCAAGTGCCCCGCCATGCGTTTACCTGGGAACACGCGGCCTGGGTCCTGCGCCATACCGATTGAGCCTGGAACGTTGTGAGACTTCGAGTTACCGTGGGAGGCACGGTTAGACGAAAAATTATGACGCTTGATAACGCCCGAAAAGCCTTTACCCAATGTTGTGCCTGACACGTCAACCTTTTGGCCGACCGCAAACATTTCCACTGAGAGCACTTCGCCAACCTTTAACTCGGCAAGCTTTTCCGGGGTAACGGCGAATTCCTTTACGACCGAACCGGCTTCAACACCTGCCTTGGCATAGTGGCCAGCTTGCGCTTTTGCGACACGTGACGCACGGCGGGTTCCAAAGGCGACCTGGACACCTGCGTACCCATCATTTTCAGGGGTTTTTAACTGTGTGACTCGGTTATTCGACACATCAAGCACTGTCACGGGGATGGCTGTACCATCATCCGCGAAGATGCGAGTCATGCCGACCTTCCGGCCGACGAGACCTAAGCTCATCTTCATTCCTTTTGTGATTAGCCCCGTTCCACCTTGAAAACAAAGGTGTTACAGGGTGTCCGCTACAATTGGCGAACGGGTTGTTTACTTGCTACTAGCTTGTTGACCTCTGCGGATCGATGCAAGCCAAGGACGCAAAATTATAATCGCCCCATCTCAATAAATCAAATACTTACGCTATTACAACTTAATCTCTACGTCCACGCCTGCCGGAAGGTCTAGCTTCATCAATGCGTCGACGGTCTTATCCGTAGGGTCGATGATATCCATCAACCGCAAATGGGTACGAATTTCCATTTGATCGCGCGATGTTTTATTGACGTGCGGTGAACGCAGAAGATCAAAACGCTCAATTTTGGTTGGTAGAGGCACCGGTCCCTTTACGACCGCGCCGGTACGCTTCGCGGTTTCTACGATCTCCAGCGCCGACTGGTCGATCAGCCGATAGTCAAACGCTTTCAAACGAATGCGAATTTTTTGTTTGGCGAGTTGTGCTGTTGCCATCTCGTTTCCTTTAGGCCGCTTCAAGGGCAGCCGTTACTTGGTTAATTCTTTCGGAAGGCTCAGATCAAAGGGAAGCCGCACTACAAGCCGACCACCCTATGGAGCTTCTTCCGGCGCTACTTATTTACTTCAATACTTTTGAGACGACGCCTGCACCGACGGTACGACCGCCTTCGCGAATCGCAAAGCGCAGACCTTCCTCCATCGCAATCGGCGCAATCAACTGCACCACAATCTTGACGTTGTCACCAGGCATCA
>JBEILF010000107.1:0-8284 GCA_040379385.1 Burkholderiales bacterium
GCACGGGTGACTTTTCGCGCAAGCCCAGCAAAACATCAAGCAGACCATAACTGTCTTTACCACCGGACAAACAAACCATCACACGGTCGCCAGCCTCGATCATGTTGTAGTCGGCGATGGCTTCACCGACTTGTCGGCGCAGGCGTTTGGCCAGTTTGTTGTGCTCCAACTGCTGTTTTTGCGTTGCAGGCGTGCTCATAAGCAGATCTCCCGTCCGCCATCCACTGCAAGAATTTGGCCGGTAACGTATGGTGCGTCGAGTAACAAGAACTTGACCGCCCCGGCGATATCGAGTGCGCTGCCGACGCGCTTGAGGGGCACTTGGTTGATGATGCGTTGGCGCTCGGCGGGCGGGTAGTCTGGCGATGCATCCGGCCACATGATGGCACCCGGCGAAACGCCATTCACTCGTACGTCAGGTCCGAGCTCCAATGCAAAGGCGCGTGTCAAACCTGCGAGTCCTGCTTTGGCGGCGTTATAGACGACAAAATCTTTCAGCGGGTGCTCCGTATGTATGTCAATTATGTTGACAATTGCGCCCTTGGTCTGGCGCAGGTATGGTGCCGCCGCTTGAGACAAAAAAAGCGGTGCCTTCAGATTCGAACCCATGATGTCAAGCCAGTCGTCAAGGTCGATTTTGCCAACGGGTGTCGCGTAAAAGGACGATGCGTTATTCACCAATCCGTCCAGCCGCCCGAAGCAGGAATACGCTTGGTCGATTAGCCCCCTGAGCGCATTGTCTGCCAGCAAATCCCCCGTGACAACGGCTGCAGACTTGACGCGTGTCTGATTCAGGCTAGTGGCGAGTGCGTCAGCTTCCGCTGTGGAGCGATTGCAATGAATCACGACGTTGCAGCCGACCGTGTGCAGGGTACGGGCGATTTCCGCACCGACACGTTTCGCAGCGCCAGTGATAAACACCGCTTTCGGCATCGTATTCGAAGAATTTGGGAGCGCGGCTGACATAATCCTATTTTAGCCGACCGTCCCTGAACACTCCCGGAACACTCCCCGAGCCGTGCGTATCTCTGACATGACACCCGCTGCGTCAATGCCGGCACTGGCCGCCGATAGCCGCACCCACGTCCAGCGCTGCGAGGCGATGTTGCGAGAGGAGATTCGCGCCCATGGCGGTTGGATACCGTTTTCCCGCTTTATGGATCGGGCGCTGTATGAACCGGGATTAGGCTACTACGCCGCTGGCGCAAGAAAATTCGGTGCGGCGGGTGATTTTGTCACCGCACCGGAGATTTCCGGCCTGTTTGGCGCATGTTTGGCGCGTTCAATCGCCAAGACCCTTCTTCAAACCGGCGGCAATGTGTTGGAGCTGGGCCCGGGATCGGGAAAACTCGCCGCCGACATATTGACTACCCTAGACGCTGCCGGCGCGTTGCCCGGCAAATACTTGCTGCTTGAGGTGTCCGCCGACTTGCGAGAACGACAACAACAGCGGCTTGCCGCGCTTCCTGCACATCTATTTGACTGCTGTGAATGGCTGGATTCACTACCGAGCGCGTTTGTCGGTGCCGTAGTGGCGAATGAAGTCCTTGATGTCCTTCCCGTGAGTCTGGTGAGATACGGTCCGAATGGGCTTTGTGAGCGTGGCGTTTCGTTGCAAGGTGATACATTTGTGTGGCGGGACAAGCCAACACTACCGAGCGACGTACAAGCCATGGTTGATACGGTGAATCGAGATGTATTTGTGAATGCGCCACCAACTGACTACTTAACAGAATTCGCCCCACAGGTGCCGGCGCTCGTGACGGCGGTCGCCAATTGTTTGCAGCAAGGTGTGATGGTGTGGATTGACTACGGCTTTCGCCGTGCGGAGTACTACCATCCGACGCGTACCACGGGAACCTTGATGTGCCACTACCGCCATCATGCGCATACCGATCCATTTTTCTATCCAGGCTTGCAGGACATCACGGCGCACGTTGACTTCAGCGCCGTTGCGGAAGCGGCAATCGGTGCGGGGGCAGAGTTGATCGGGTATACAACTCAGGCCAATTTTCTGCTGGCGGCGGGCGTCACTGATTTACTGGCAGGACACGATCCATGCGACGCCGCGCGCTATCTACCTCTGACCAACCAGTTGCAAAGGCTTGTTTCGCCCGCCGAAATGGGGGAGCTGTTCAAGGTGATTGGGTTTGCCAAGGGTGGTGCTGGCGTTGCGGCGCTGGCCTCGGCAAGGCAGTTGCCACTCTAAGCGCAGGTCGACCGCAGCATGAAGGTGATGCGTTAGACTTACGCATCATAAGTTGCCAAGTTGTGAATACATCGGAGAAAACAAGATGGGACTAACCATTGGTGTGCCACGTGAGCTGTTTCCGGGGGAAAAACGTGTTGCCGCAGTACCTGAGACCGTCGAAAAGCTGATCAAGCTCGGCTTTCAAGTGGCCGTTGAATCTAGTGCGGGCGCAGAAGCCAATTTTGATGATGCCTCCTATGTGGCGGCGGGAGCGACGATTGCCGACAGCGCTCCCGCGTTGTGGTCGAGCGCCGACATCGTCTTTAAGGTACGGGCACCAGTTACCGATGAAGTCAGTTTGATGCACGAAGGTCAAACCTTGGTGAGTTTTATCTGGCCCGCGCAGAGCGCCGATTTGATGACTGCGTTTACTACAAAAAAAGTCACTGTGCTGGCGATGGATTGTCTGCCGAGAATGTTATCGCGCGCGCAAAAAATGGATGCACTGACCTCGATGGCTGGCATCAGCGGATATCGGGCGGTGATCGAAGCGGCGAATGTATTCGGACGATTCTTCAACGGCCAGATCACAGCGGCGGGCAAAGTGCCACCAGCCAAGGTATTCATCGCTGGTGCCGGTGTTGCAGGTTTGGCAGCAATCGGCACTGCGGCTAGTATGGGTGCCATCGTTCGTGCCAACGACACCCGCGCCGAGGTCGCCGACCAAGTCAAATCGCTCGGTGGTGAGTTTGTTGCGGTGGATTACGCGGAAGAAGGCGGCGGCGGCGGCGGTTACGCCAAGGTAATGAGCGAGGGCTTCCAGCAGGCGCAGCGGGAAATGTACGCCAAGCAGGCACGCGAAGTCGACATCATTATCACCACCGCGCTGATTCCCGGCAAGCCCGCGCCCAAACTCATCACGGCCCAGATGGTGGAGTCGATGAAAGCGGGCAGTGTCATCGTTGACATGGCGGCCGAGCAGGGCGGCAATTGTGAACTCACCGAGCCGGGCAGGGCAGTCGTCAAACACGGCGTGACCATTGTCGGTTATACCGATTTGACGAGCCGACTCGCCAAGCAGGCGTCAACGCTTTACGGCACCAACCTTTTCCGGCTTGCTGAAGAGCTTTGCAAAACCAAAGATGGCATGATTAACGTCAACATGGAGGACGATGCGATTCGCGGCCTCACGGTGATTAAGGACGGTGCAGTCACCTGGCCGGCACCGCCACCAAAGCTTCCGCCCGCACCTGCGCCCAAGCCTGCTTCCGTAGTGGTTGCTAAAAAAGGCCACGGCCATGGCGCGCCATCTGAACCGATGTCGAGTGGCAAGCTGGCTGTTATGTTCGCGATCGCCGCAGGGCTGTTTTGGTTTGTCGGCGCAAACGCGCCACCGGCATTCCTCGGCCACTTCACCGTATTTGTGCTGGCTTGTTTTGTCGGCTATATGGTGGTCTGGAATGTCACGCCGTCGCTACACACGCCGCTCATGAGTGTGACAAATGCGATTTCGTCGATTATCGTCATCGGCGCACTGGTGCAGATTGCGCCGCCTGCCGTTGCCGGAATGTCCAGACCGGATGAATTGATACGTTGGATTGCGCTCGTTGGTATCGCACTCACTGCGGTCAATATGTTTGGTGGCTTTGCTGTCACCCGCCGCATGTTGGCAATGTTTAGAAAATAGGGGAGAGACCATGTCAACGAGTTTGGTAACGGTCGCCTATATCGCGGCAATTATGTTGTTCATCATGAGTTTGGGTGGATTGTCGAATCCAGAAACCTCGCGCCGCGGCAATCTATACGGCATGATTGGCATGGGGCTCGCGGTGCTGGCAACCATCTTCGGGCCACGTGTGACAGCCGCTGGTATTCCGTGGATTATCGGTGCGATGGTTGCCGGTGGTGCCATTGGTTTGTATGCCGCGCGCACGGTGCAGATGACTCAAATGCCGGAGCTGGTGGCACTCATGCACAGCCTGGTGGGCTTAGCCGCCTGTGCGGTCGGTTTTGCGAGCTACATTGACCCAACGTCGGTGGCGAGCTTTAGTGACGCAGAAAAGACGATTCACCACGTTGAGGTGTATGTAGGCATCCTGATTGGCGCAGTGACTTTTTCCGGGTCGATCATCGCTTTCCTGAAACTGTCCGGTAAGCTCGGTGGCAAGCCGCTGCTGCTGCCTGCGCGCCACTGGTTGAATTTGATCGGCCTGATTGTGGTGATCGTGTTTGGTTACCAGTTTATGAAAGCACCCAGCATCGAAGCCGGTATGGTGCCGCTGGTTGTGATGACAACCATCGCACTACTGTTCGGCATTCACATGGTGATGGCCATCGGCGGCGCGGATATGCCGGTGGTGGTGTCGATGCTCAATAGTTATTCCGGTTGGGCGGCGGCCGCGACCGGCTTCATGCTCTCCAACGATCTGCTGATTGTGGTCGGCGCGCTCGTCGGTTCAAGCGGCGCGATTCTTTCCTACATCATGTGCCAAGCAATGAACCGCAACTTCATCAGCGTCATCGCCGGGGGATTCGGTGGCGGCGCACCAGCTGCGGCAGGTGGCGAGGCGACGGCACCTGCGGGCGAAGTGGCTCCTGTCAACGCGATTGAAACCGCTGAACTATTGCGTGATGCCAAGAGTATCATCATTGTCCCGGGTTATGGCATGGCGGTGGCGCAGGCGCAGCACACGGTTTATGAAATCACCAAGACCTTGCGTGAGAAAAGGATCAATGTCCGCTTTGGTATTCACCCGGTTGCTGGTCGTATGCCGGGCCATATGAACGTGTTGTTGGCAGAGGCGAAGGTGCCTTATGACATCGTATTGGAAATGGACGAAATCAACGACGACTTTGCCGATACCGATGTGGTCATGGTGATCGGTGCGAATGACATCGTCAATCCGGCAGCACAAGATGATCCAACCAGTCCCATTGCGGGGATGCCGGTGTTGGAGGTTTGGAAAGCGAAGACCACCATCGTTATGAAGCGCAGCATGGCGTCGGGTTATGCAGGCGTCGACAATCCGCTGTTCTACAAAGACAATAACCGCATGTTGTTTGGTGACGCGAAGAAGATGTTGGACGAAGTGCTTACGGCACTTCGTGCGTAAAGTCATCTAACGCACAAGCGTAAAGTCTAGAATTGACGGGCGTTTTCAGATGAAAATAGCTGAAGAAGCCCGTCTATAGGCGGCTTTTGCTTTTGGATCGGTAACAACAGGTTGACGCAGGTTCCGCCGCCTTTTAGTGCCACCACTTCGATTTCGCCCTGCATGCGCGCCGCACGACTGTGCATGTTGGCAAGGCCGCGCCCACCCTTTGCCTTCTCCGTATCAAAATGTCGCCCGTCGTCGGTGACCCTTACCCATACCCGATTGGCGGCGCGATTGGTGCCGGTTGATAACATGATGCGCGACGCATTTGCGTGTTTGAGCGTATTGGTGAACGCCTCTTGTACGATGCGCAAAATGCTTCGGACATTCTCCGGATCAAGGTAGTCGAGTGGCGGCAGGTCAGTCACCGCCCAATCTAGCGAGATACCTGCTGCGTTAAGTCGGGGTTCGAGACGATAACGCAGATTGCCGAGGACGACGGCAAGATCGCGTTCCACTGGCTCAAGGGAGTCGATCGTTAATTTGAGCTCATCAATACAATCAGTTAGCAGCGATTCAACTTCCGATTGTTGCAGCGAACCGCGCTTTAGTAGCGCCAAGGTCGACATGAGATGCGAACCGAGGCCGTCGTGCATGTCGCGCATCAGCTTTTGCCGCTCATCGGCGGTCGCGCGTTGTTGATCCAGCTCTCGTTCACGCGCAAAGCTTGCGGCAAGCTCACGTTCGCGTCCGGCAATGCGCACCGAAAGGCTGGTGTTGAGGGTCTCGTAGTCATTTAGAGTCTCGACGAACCGACGGGCCAGCAGGGCGGCGACTGCTAGCAGCAGTAATGGTAATCCGAGTGGCAAGAGATACAGACGATCATAACCCAGCAGTTCTTGGTAGTTGAGAAAATCGTGGATACCAAACGCCACATTAAGTAACATCGCGACCATCATCAGGATGTTGCCGCGGGAGGGCTCACGACTCAATTGATAGATGATGATTGCCCCGAGTATCGGCGTCAGAATCGCCAAGCTGGCGTAAATGACTTGGGTCGCTTCGGAAAAAAGGTCGGTCACTGCGGCCACTAGCAGCATGGCCGAGCCACCAAAGGCGTAGATAGCCAAACCCCGCTCAAGACGCGGCTGCGAGCGGTTACAGTAATGGAGGACAAAACTTGTTTGGAGAACCGTCAACCAAAGCACCGCAGGTACCGCCATTGCGGCAAGCCACAACGGAGTGTCGCGGAAGTAGTGGTGGAATAGACGCACCACGGCGACTGCTGCCATAAGGCCAAATAGAAGTAGCATGGTTTCATTGCGACGTCGAAGCCAAACGGTCAACGAGAATATTGACATCACCACCAGCACACCGGTGATTAACTGCGGTGCCTTGGTTTGAATAAAGTATCTGCGGTTGTAGATTTCGCGTAAAGCAGCACTATCGCCCAGATAGACCTTGGATAACCCGGCACGGGCATAACCGTCTGGATGAAGACGAATCAACAGTTCGTTCGATCCGTCCCGCATCAATGAGAAGGGCACAAAATAGTATTGCGCTAGGTTCCATGACTCCTCCGGTTGCGGCCCCAATCGACCGCTGGTGGCAAACGATGAACCGTTTAGGAAGACTTCAATGTTGTTGGTGATTCGAGAAATGTACATCGCTCGCTGGCCGGAGCCGCTTCCTGAGTGGGCGCTGCCGTGGTGCGTGAATCGCAGGCGATACCAGCCGATTTTGTCACGCGGTCGGTTCTGTACCTGCCAACTATCGGGCAATTCGACTGGCACCCAGTTTGCATCGCTGTCGGGCGGTAGCAATGAGGCCGACTGGACAAATTCAGCACGATCAAAAATCTGAAAAGGCGCGAACTTACTGGATTGGGGATCGCCGCTATTGGACGCTGTGGCCTGAGCGAATGCGTTGCTGGCCATCAAAACCAACAAACCGCCGAGCAAGTGGCCGAGGGGTTTAATCATGAGGCCGACGCGGCCGCAGCGACTACCTGGCAACCGCTACATTGAGCGGATGAGGCCCAGGAGGTGTGCTTCAAAGACCGCCTCTCCTCGCGAATGCACCGCAAGCTTGCGATAGATTTTTTTGACATGACTGGTGACAGTGTGGGGAGAGATGCCCATGAGTTTACCCATCTCGGGATAGTTGTAACCCTTCGCCGCGAGCAGCAAGATTTCGCGTTCCCGTGCGGAAAGGGAAACATCACTTCTTTCAGTTCTCGGTGCGGCTGGCAGCGGCACCCGCTCTGGCGTGAACTCCGGCTGGAAGCGCTTTAGCAAACGCCGGGCGATGATCGGTGATATTGGCGAGCCACCCGCCATCAGCTCGCGAATGCCAGACAGAAAGTTGTCTTCTGATGCGTCCTTGAGAAGATAGCCAGATGCCCCTGCCTCGATGGAGGCAAGCACATGCTCCTCGTCGCCAAACACGGTGACCACCATACTTTCACAGGCGGGCAGCGTTCGGCTGGCATGCCGAATGACTTCGATGCCGGAGAGATCCGGTAGGCCGAGATCGACGAGCAGAACATCCGGCTTGCATAAGTCCAACATGGCAAGACCTTCGGCGGCAGTGCCCACACTGGCAACGACTTCAAATGCCGGATCATTCGCGAGGATGGCTCCATAACGGTCACGGAAGGCGACATCGTCCTCAACAATCAATACTCGTGGCATCGGCGCGGGCTCGGTCAACGGATGTCTGATTGTACTGCCGACGATATGGAGACGGGCTATACCCCGTTTGGGGTACGAATAGGCAAAAACACGTTCTTTGCCCGCTTGCGGGGATGCGACCCGCAGTGCGAAACGGGAGTTCGGGATCGACGCGCTACGACTTGTTCATTGAGTCGAAGAACTGTGAGCAACGGACGGCGGAGCAGGGGCCCCGTTTGCGGGGATGCGACCCGCAGTGCGAAACGGGAGTTCGGGATCGACGCGCTACGACTTGTTCATTGAGTCGAAGAACTGTGAGCAACGGA
>JBEILF010000108.1:0-8273 GCA_040379385.1 Burkholderiales bacterium
AGATGCGTTTCAAGAGTGTGACACCGTAGGCATTACGCGACCATGTGTAAAACATAATTTCTTGGTCAAAGATGTCGGCGAACTTGCAGAGACCATCAAGAAAGCATTCTTCATTGCAACGACCGGCCGACCGGGCCCGGTAGTGGTTGATATTCCCAAAGACGTTTCCATGGCAAAGGCACCATTTCACTATCCGGCGACGGTGGAAATGCGTTCCTACCGTCCGACCAACAAGGGCCATAGCGGACAGATCAAGAAAGCCATGCAAATGTTGCTGTCCGCAGACCGCCCGATGATCTACGTCGGTGGCGGCGCAATCCTCGGCAACGCCACGGTGGAAGTGACGGCTCTGGTTCGAATGTTAGGCTACCCCTGTACCAACACCTTAATGGGGCTTGGTGCTTATCCGTCGACGGACAAACAATTCGTCGGCATGCTCGGTATGCACGGCACCGTGGAAGCCAATATGGCGATGCAGAACTGTGATGTGTTGATCGCGATTGGGGCGCGATTTGATGATCGCGTGATCGGCAATCCGGCACACTTTAATGGCGGCAATCCGACGCGCAAAATCATTCACATTGACATCGATCCATCGTCGATCTCCAAACGCGTAAAGGTCGACGTTCCGATCGTCGGCAACATCAAAGATGTACTCGACGATTTGATCGGTCAACTGCATAGCGCGGAACAGAAGCCGGGAAACATTGCTGCATGGTGGAAGCAAATCGAGGAATGGCGTGCCAAGGACTGTCTGAAGTTCAAACAATCCGACACTATCATCAAGCCGCAGTACGTGGTGCAAAAGCTGTGGGAAGTGACCAAGGGCGACGCCTATGTCACTTCAGATGTGGGCCAGCATCAAATGTGGGCCGCCCAGTACTACGGATTCGACAAGCCGCGCCGCTGGATTAACTCCGGCGGACTTGGCACCATGGGTGTTGGACTGCCGTATGCAATGGGTTGTAAGTTTGCGTTTCCCGACGCGGATGTCGCCTGCATCACCGGCGAGGGGTCAATCCAGATGAATATTCAGGAACTGTCGACCTGCAAGCAATATGGCTTGCCGATCAAAGTCATCCTGCTAAACAATCGTTATCTCGGAATGGTTCGTCAATGGCAGGAATTTTTTCACGGGAATCGTCATGCGGAAAGTTATATGGAAGCCCTGCCTGATTTCGTGAAATTGGCCGAAGCGTACGGACACGTCGGGATGAAAATTGAAAAGCCGGGTGACGTTGAAGGTGCGCTCAGGGATGCGTTCGCGATGAAAGATCGCTTGGTGTTTTTAGACTTCCAAACGGACCAAACAGAAAATGTATTCCCGATGGTGCCTGGTGGCAAGGGCATCTCGGAGATGATTCTTGCAGAGGACCTATAAGCGATGCGCCACATTCTTTCTTTATTGCTGGAAAACGAAGCAGGGGCGTTATCACGGGTCGCCGGGCTGTTTTCGGCGCGTGGATACAATATCGAATCGTTGACAGTTGCGCCTACGGAAGACGCGACCCTATCTCGAATGACGATTGTCACGACTGGTTCTGATGATGTGATTGAACAAATCACCAAGCAGGTGAACAAGCTAGTTGACGTGGTGAAGATAGTCGATTTGAATGAAGGCAAACACGTCGAACGTGAGCTAATGTTGGTGAAATTGCGCGCGGTTGGCAAAGACCGCGACGAGCTCAAACGTACCGCTGATATTTTTCGTGCGCGGGTAATTGATCTTACCGAGAAGACCTACGTTATTGAACTGACCGGCACCGGCGATAAGCTAGATGCCTTTCTTGAGGCGATTGATCGTGCGCTGGTACTTGAAACAGTGCGGACTGGAGCGTGCGGGCTGGGCCGTGGCGAATGGATCGTCAAAGCTTCATGATTGAGATTGTGTGCTCTACAGCAGGCGGTGAGCAGTGCAGGATTTCCGCACGTGAAACACCCAAATAATATTGTGCTCGACTAAAAGGAAAATGTGATGAAAGTGTATTACGACAAAGACTGCGACCTTTCCCTCATCAAGGGCAAAAAAGTCACCATCGTTGGCTACGGTTCACAGGGGCATGCACATGCACAAAATCTCAGTGACTCCGGCGTCAAGGTGACCGTCGGACTGCGCAAGGGTGGCGCATCTTGGGACAAAGCAAAAAAGGCCGGTTTGAAAGTGGCGGAGGTGGCAGAGGCGGTCAAGACGGCAGACGTTGTGATGATGCTGTTGCCGGATGAGAATATTGGTGATGTGTACTACAGTGAAATCCATCCCAATATCAAGAAGGGCGCGGCCTTGGCGTTTGCGCACGGCTTTAACATCCACTACGGCGTGGTAACGCCACGCGCCGACCTGGACGTTATCATGATCGCGCCCAAAGGTCCCGGCCACTTGGTGCGGTCTACTTATGTCGCGGGCGGTGGTGTGCCTTCGCTAGTCGCCGTATATCGGGATAACTCTGGGAAGGCGAAGAACCTCGCGCTGTCTTACGCAAAGGCGAATGGTGGCTCACGAGGCGGCGTAATCGAAACAAACTTCCGCGAAGAAACCGAAACCGACCTATTCGGCGAACAGGCCGTATTGTGTGGTGGCATTGTGGAACTTATCAAGGCCGGGTACGAGACACTTGTGGAGGCGGGCTACTCTCCAGAAATGGCATATTTTGAATGTTTGCATGAGACCAAGTTGATTGTTGACCTCATCTACGAGGGTGGCATTGCCAACATGAATTATTCCATTTCCAACAATGCCGAGTATGGTGAGTATGTCAGTGGTCCGCGAGTGATTACCGAGCAGACAAAAAACGCCATGAAGGACATTCTGCGCGATATCCAGACCGGTGAATACGCAAAGTCTTTCATCCTCGAGAACAAGGCTGGTGCGCCAACGCTGACCGCTCGTCGCCGCCTGCTGCGCGAACATCCGATCGAAGAGGTTGGCGAAAAACTACGTTCGATGATGCCGTGGATCAAGAAGAATAAGTTGGTTGATCAAGCAAGGAATTAGACTCATCATGCCCCACAGAGACGGGCGCGAGGCGCCCGTTTCACTTTTACCGGTCACACAGCCACTGGTTGTAGCCGCCGGAAACTGCCCCCTCATTTTCGAAGCTACTGTGCGCGATCATCTCAACGTTTCCCTGCAGTATTTGCTACCAAAACAGGCATTGACTGTGCTGGCTGGTAAGTGCGCGGGTGCTAGGTTAGGCTTAACTACCACGTCGATCATCAAATGGTTTGTCCGGCGCTACGGGGTAAACATGACTGAAGCAGCCAATCCGGACATTGCAAGTTACTCGACATTCAATGAGTTCTTTACCCGACCATTACGTGATGGCGCAAGGCCGCTCGCTGCGGCAGCGTTTATTTGCCCAGTCGACGGCGCGATTAGCCAGTTTGGGGCGATTGAGAACGATCAAATCTTTCAGGCCAAAGGGCATGGTTACACGACAACTGCGCTGGTTGGTGGTGATGCAACGCTCGCTCGTAGGTTTCAAGATGGCAGTTTCGCGACCCTCTACCTAAGCCCTAAGGACTACCATCGAATCCACATGCCGCATGACGGCGTGTTAAAGCGAATGATCTACGTGCCGGGAGATTTGTTTTCCGTAAATCCGACCACGGCAAGGGTAGTGCCGGGACTGTTTGCGCGCAATGAGCGGGTGGTGTGTGTTTTTGATTCATCATTCGGGCCGTTTGTGATGGTGCTGGTCGGTGCCACCATTGTGGGCAGCATGGCAACGGTGTGGCATGGGGTGGTGAATCCGCCACGGTCGGGTGCCATGCGCGAGTGGCGTTACGATGGTGAGCGAATTGCATTGCAGCGCGGTACCGAAATGGGGCGCTTCTTGCTCGGATCGACCGTTGTGCTGTTGTTTCCAAAAGGCGCAATTGGCTTCAATCCAGCGTGGTCGCCGGCTGGTTCGATTTTGATGGGTGAGGCAATGGGTACGGCACCGAGCGGCGCTGCCTAATGCCTCGGATTACAATACGCTAATGAATTCACCCATTCCGCGCCTGAAAAAAGGGCTGCTCGATCCGGAGCGCCGCCGTAAGGGCATCTACGTATTACCGAATCTGTTCACGTCGGCTTCGTTGTTTGCAGGGTTCTATGCGATCGTACAGGGGATGGACGGAAAATTTGAGGTTGCCTGTATTGCCATTTTTGTCGCGATGGTGCTCGACGGCCTTGATGGGCGCGTGGCGCGTATGACGCGTACCACCAGCGAGTTCGGCGCGCAACTTGACTCGTTATCTGACATGGTCTCCTTTGGCGCTGCTCCGGCACTCGTGATGTATGCTTGGGCATTGCAACCCCTTGGAAAATGGGGCTGGATTGGGGCCTTCATCTACTGTGTTTGTGCGGCACTGCGGCTCGCGCGCTTCAACACCAATCTTGGCGTTGTCGACAAACGCTTTTTCCAAGGGCTGCCGAGTCCTGCCGCTGCCTGCCTAATGGCGGGACTGATCTGGGTGCTCAACGAATGGCAAGTCAGTGGCGGTGATGTTCGCTGGGTTGCTTGGGTGATGGCGGTGTTTGCCGGTGTCACCATGATCTCTACCGTCCCGTACTATAGCGGCAAGGATTTCAACCTGCGGCGTAGTGTACCGTTTTGGGTGATTCCGGCCATTGTGGTGGGATATTTGTTGATATCGATTCAGCCTTCGCATGTTTTGTTCGGGCTCTTTCTTTGTTATGCATTGTCTGGTTATGTCATCTGGGCAATGCGGGCGATTCGTTCGCCCAAAAATCCGGCGAATCCCGGTAAATCCAAAACGCCTGCTGAGTAGTGGCTTCGGTTGCGCGCCCTCGTCCAACGCGCTATATTGAAGACATGAATTTGTCTCAAACAACTTGGCAACTGGCGTGTGCCTGCTCGGGCCGGGTATCGTTGCGTGTATTGCCATTGTTGTGCGTATCGCTGCTGCCGCGCGGTCTACTGCTTGCGCTCCCCGCGCAACAATAACCCAACCCCCTCCCGCCAAGTAGATTTTCGTCCGCCACAATCTGGCGAGAGAGAATATGTTTGTCTTTTGAAGTTAACTTAGCGCCGCTGCGGCGCGGAGCAAAACCATGGAACACTTGATTATTTTTGATACTACGATGCGTGATGGTGAGCAAAGCCCAGGCGCGTCAATGACAAAGGAAGAAAAGGTACGCATCGGCAAACAACTTGAGAAAATGCGGGTTGACGTGATTGAGGCCGGATTTGCAGCGGCGAGCCAGGGTGACTTTGAGGCGATTCACGCCGTCGCCACTGCGGTTAAAGACTCAACGGTTTGTTCACTTGCCCGTGCCCAAGTGGGGGATATTCAAAAGGCTGGCGACGCGATCAAGCCGGCGGCAAGGGGACGCATTCATACCTTTATCGCGACCTCGCCGATCCATATGCAGCACAAGTTACGCATGACGCCGGACCAAGTTTTGCAGGGGGCGATAGACGCGGTGAAGTTTGCTCGCAACTTTACCGATGACGTGGAATTTTCTGCCGAAGATGCCGTCCGTAGCGAGATGGATTTTCTTTGTCGTGTGTTTGAGGCCGTCATCAAGGCCGGCGCAAA
The DNA here is from genome assembly GCA_040379385.1 of Burkholderiales bacterium. Taxonomy (GTDB): domain Bacteria; phylum Pseudomonadota; class Gammaproteobacteria; order Burkholderiales; family Usitatibacteraceae; genus UKL13-2. The sequence continues at coordinate 5,548 of JBEILF010000108.1, forward strand.
AACCATCAACGTGCCTGATACGGTGGGCTATAGCATTCCAGAACTGTGGGCTGAACGCTTCAAAACGTTATTGGAGTGCGTGCCAAACGCTGATCAAGTGGTATGGTCAACACATTGCCACAACGACCTCGGCATGGCGGTGGCGAATTCACTGGCGGCGGTCAAGGCGGGCGCACGTCAGGTGGAATGCACGATTAACGGTTTAGGCGAGCGCGCTGGAAACGCGGCGCTGGAAGAAATCGTCATGGCCATCCGGACGAGAAAAGACTACTTTGGTGTGGAGACGCAAATTGATGCGACACAGATTGTTCCGGCCTCAAAGCTGGTTTCGACAATTACCGGATATCCCGTTCAGCCGAATAAGGCGGTGGTTGGCGCAAATGCTTTTGCCCATGAATCGGGCATCCATCAAGACGGTGTTTTGAAACATCGTGAAACCTACGAAATCATGCGTGCCCAAGATGTCGGCTGGCACAACAACCGCCTGACATTGGGCAAACTCTCGGGGCGCTCCGCATTCCGCGAGCGATTAAAGGAGTTAGGTATCGAGCTCGAATCGGAAGTGGCGCTGAACTCGGCGTTTAAGAAGTTCAAGGAGTTGGCGGATAAGAAGACGGATATCTTTGATGAAGACCTACACGCCATCGTCTCCGATGAAGCGGTCACGCCGGAGGTTGAGCAGTACCATCTTGTCTCACTCACGGCCCACGTTGAGACCGGCGAATCGCCCTATGCGAAGCTCATCATCACCGACCATGGCCGGGAGGTAAAGTGTGAGGCCAACGGCGCGGGGCCGGTTGATGCAACCTTTAAGGCGCTCGAATCCGTGCTGAAGAGTGAATCAGAGTTGCTTCTTTATTCAGTAAACAATGTTACAGAGGGCACGGATAGCCAGGGTGAGGTAACGGTACGTCTGACCAAAGGTGGCAGAGTGGTCAACGGCATTGGGGCGGATACCGACATTGTCATTGCTTCGGCGAAGGCATATCTAAACGCGCTAAACAAGATGACAGCAACGTTTGCACGATTGAATCCCCAAGTGGGCTAGCCTGCGGGTGTCGGGGGCTGATGTTGCGCGAGCCGCCGTTATCGACCGACTGGGTCTGCTGAATGCGGGCCCATTTGTTGTGTTTATGGTCTCACGTTGGCGGCCAGCACTGCGGCGAGTCCGGTGTAAGTCGCCGGTGAGAGCGCCAGCAATAGTTCAATCTCGTCAGGCGGTAGCGGTAGGGTGCGTATGAACGCCTGCATTGATTCCTGATCGATACCGCCCTTGCCTCGCGTAAGGTCCTTTAGCTGTTCGTAGGCATTTGTGATGCCGTACTTGCGCATGACGGTTTGCACCGGTTCGGCGAGTAAGTCCCACTGGCCATCAAGTTCGGACGCCAACTTTTCAGGGTTCGCCTCCAGCTTGTGCAAGCCGCGATTTAACGATTCATAGGCGAGCAACGAGTAACCCACGGCGACACCCATATTGCGAAGAACGGTGGAGTCGGTGAGATCCCTTTGCCAACGTGAAATCGGCAACTTCTCGGACAAGTGACGCAGCAATGCATTTGCGAGTCCCAGATTTCCCTCCGAATTTTCAAAGTCAATCGGATTGACCTTATGTGGCATCGTCGAGGAGCCGATTTCGCCAGCCTTGGTGCGTTGCTTAAAGTAGCCCTTGCCGATGTATCCCCAAATGTCACGGTTGAGGTCGATCAGTATCGTATTGGTTCTGGCCAACGCGTCGAATAGCTCCGCCATATAATCGTGTGGCTCGATTTGAATCGTATACGGATTAAAGGTCAGCCCCAAGTCGCTGACGAAGCGTTTTGCGAATGCCGGCCAGTCAATCGCCGGATAAGCGGATAAATGCGCGTTGTAGTTGCCAACGGCACCGTTGATCTTTCCCAGTATTTGCACGGATTGAATCACCGCAATTGCGCGGCTTAGTCGCGCGCTCACGTTTGCCATTTCTTTGCCCAAGGTGGTTGGTGAGGCGGGCTGTCCGTGGGTGTGCGAGAGCATCGGTAAGGCGGCATGTTCGTGGGCCAACGCTACCAGTTTTGTATTTGTGCCGCGCAGTACGGGCAACAAACATTCACTTCTGGCCCTGCTGAGCATCAGCGCGTGCGACAAGTTATTGATGTCTTCCGAGGTGCATGCAAAGTGGATGAACGATTTTGCTGCGGCAACTTCAGCGAGTGATTGAAACGTTTCACCCAGCCAATACTCAACCGCCTTTACGTCGTGGTTGGTGGTGGCTTCAATTGTTTTGACTCTCTGTGCGTCAGCCGGCGTAAATGCGGTGATACGTTCACGCATCGCACGGATCGTATCCGCGCTAAACGGCTTTAGCTGATTGATTGCGGGCTCAATCGAGAGGGCGATCAGCCATTCGACTTCGACGTGGAGCCGATACTTAATCAGCGCATATTCAGAAAAGAATTCACGCAGGTGTTCAACCTTGGTGGCATAGCGGCCATCCAACGGCGACAACGCGGTAATGGGAGAGTGGGGGAGCGACATACAGACCAATCAAGCTAACTGACGGAAAAGACTTTAGCATGTGCTCAGCATACCGAGAGTTTCACATTAAGCCGCCGAGTCAAGCCCATTTGAGGGGCGTTTCTGTCTCTCAGATGACTACGGCATGGCGGCGCCCATAGGTGCGCTGTTATAATTTTGACCGGTACATTCCGATGTTTTTACGAGTCTTCATGAAGCTACTTTAATCCCTC
>JBEILF010000109.1:0-8006 GCA_040379385.1 Burkholderiales bacterium
ACTACGACCAACTGTTTGCCGACACCATTAAGAAGTATCCTGTGGTACTCTCGTTTGCCGGTGCCAATGATCGCAGCAAAGCCCTTGAAGGTCCGAAATTAGGCGTGCTTCCCCCGCCTACGTTCAACCAGACTACATTTGGCAACCGTCCCTTCGTCTCGCTGACCATTGACGGCTACAGTGGAAACTTGCCGCAATTCCAGACCAACGCGGCGGCGACCGGCCATATCCTGCCGTCTATCGACCCTGATGGCCTATTGCGACGGGTGCCAATTTTTGTCCAGTATGACGGCGGATACTATGTTTCTCTGTCCATAGCGACGTTTAGAACGTTTCTCGACAACGCTGAAATCACGGTGCGCAAGCGTGACGATGAAGGCGATGGCATCAATCGCTTCAAACACGTCGTCATCGGCAATACGGCACCGGTGCGGATGGATGCGATGGGTACCGCACTTATCCCTTTCTTGGGTCGCAGCCCCATGTTCCGTTACATCTCCGCGACCGACATCATGCGCGGCAAACTCAATCCGGGTGAATTGGCCGGAAAAATCGCCATCGTTGGCTCGTCGGCCCCGGGATTGTTCGATCTGCGTGCAACGCCGGTGGGCGAGGTTTATCCTGGGGCTGAAATTCACGCCAATATGATCATCGGCTACATGGATAACACCATCAAGACAAAGCCTTTGTTCGAGATGACAGTCAGCGTCCTGATTATCATGCTGATTGGCATCCCGCTGGCATTTGCGCTCGTCAAGCTGAACCCACTCTGGTCAACGCTAACGGTCGCCAGTACCGCGCTCGCCTACATTGGCATCAACCTCTATTTCTGGGGACAAAACTTAGTTATCCCCCTTGCCATTCCGCTGCTGTTGATCCTGTCATTGTATTTGCTCAACACGGCCTATGGCTTCTTCATTGAGGCGCGCAGCAAAAATGCCATCGCGGGTATTTTCGGTACGTACGTGCCGAAAGAACTGGTGGACGAAATGGCTAAGAACCCCGATGCCTACACTACCAGGGGTGAAACACGTGAGATGACGGTGCTGTTCTCGGACGTGCGCAGCTTTACGTCAATTTCGGAAGGCCTGTCGGCCACCGAACTTACCGCGCTGATGAACGCCTACCTCACGGAAATGACCAAAACCATTCAGGCCGAACGCGGCACCATCGATAAATACATTGGTGACGCCATCATGGCGTTTTGGGGTGCGCCAGTGAAAGACGCTCAACACGCAGAGCACGCACTAAAGGCCGCCATTGCCATGCAGCAACAATTGAAGGACATCGCGCCGGACTTCATCAAACGTGGCTGGCCAAAACTGGAGATTGGCATCGGGCTCAACTGTGGCCCGATGAACGTCGGCGATATGGGCTCGGCCTTCCGGCGGGCCTACACGGTGATGGGTGATGCGGTTAACTTGGCATCGCGGCTGGAAAGCCTGACCAAGCAGTACGGGGTTGGCATCCTCGTGTCGGAAAACATCGTCGCCGCCGTTGCCGGCATGGTCTATCGCGAACTCGACCGCGTGCGGGTCAAGGGTAAGCTGGAACCGATCACCATCTACGAGCCTGTCGGTCAACATGGCAAGGTGATCGAAACCACTATCAACGAAATCGACCGCTTCCACCGTGCGCTGGAACGCTATCGTCAGCAACGCTGGGACGAAGCGGAACAGACCATCGCCTCTCTTTCCATGGCGGATACCGGGCGCAAAGTCTACAAAATGTATCTGGATCGTATCGCGGTGCTGCGCGCGAACCCACCGGGCAAAGGCTGGGACGGCGTGTTCACGTTTACGACAAAGTAGCTATCTTTTCGAAGATCCTAAACGCGTTTATCGGCGGGTATTTTCAGGCATTTTTGCTTGAAAACGCCCGTCAGTATTAGAGTTTCCTGATTTGACGCAAAAGCGTTTCGGCGCTGGCTCGCCCGATAATGTCGCATGAACTCATCCACCGCCGCCATCCATTACCTCCACGAAACGCCGCCCAAAGCGGGTGAAGCCATCAAGGTCGCCGATGGCATCTACTGGATCCGCATGCCGCTGCCCTTCGCGCTTAACCATATCAACCTGTGGTTACTCGAAGACCACGACGAAGATGGTGATGGTTGGACGATTGTTGATACCGGCTACGGCGTTGAGACGACCCATGCGCTGTGGGAGGCGCATTTCAGCGCCGTCATGTGCGGACGGCCCGTGAAGAAAATCGTCGTGACACACTACCACCCGGACCACGTTGGCTGTGCTGCGTGGCTGCATGATCGGACGTCCGCGCCGGTCTACATGACCAACTCTGAGTATTTATCAGCCCACGCCGCCGCACAAGACTTTGCCGGCTTTGACCGCGCCAACTCCGAGGCGCTGTTTGTCGCGCACGGGCTTGCACGCGCCCGACCAGATTTTGCCGCTGCGCAAAAGGTACGTAGTGATTCGTACCACCGCGGTGTACCAACCGTGCCCACACGTTATCGCCGCTTGATGGAACACGATGTGCTGAAGATCGGCAAACGTAAATGGCGCATCATCACCGCGTACGGCCACGCGCCGGAACACGCTTGCCTTTTTTCTGCGGATGGCAACATCTTGATTTCGGGTGACCAGGTGCTGCCGCGCATCACCACCAACGTCGGCGTATGGGGCAACCAGCCAGACGCCAATCCACTCGCGCAATTCCTGACCAGCATGGACAAGTTTCGGCCGCTACCCGCCGACACACTCATCCTGCCATCACATGACCGGGTCTTCACCGGATTGCACACGCGGCTCGATCAACTTACCGAGCACCACGAACAGCGCCTCGCAGAATTAGAAGCTGCACTCGACACACCAAAGACCGCCGCTGAGATTCTGCCGGTACTTTTCCGCCGACCGCTCGACCAGCATCAGCTCGTCTTTGCCATCGGCGAGGCCATCGCGCACTTGCACTACCTTTGGTATGCGGGTCGCGCCATACGGATGCGCGATGCCGACGGGATTTGGGTGTTTCAGCGAACGTAGGCGGCTGGAACTTCTAGATTCAGTCGAAGGCAGCACTTTCACCTTGCACAACTGCTTGCAGATTGCCGCCTTCCGAAATGCCCAAGAGTCGATTAGCAAACCTGTCAAGTGCGGCTGGGTCGATGATCAGCGCACACGACACGCGCGAAGTAACCTGAACTTCTGCGTCCGAAGCCAGCGGACCTGAGGACAACTCCACCATCAGGAGAATATGCCCACGCCGCCCGTGTGGGAGTAGGCTCAGATTGACTGTGTAATCGGGCGAGCCATTCGGGTTGATGTACCCGCCCTGCAGGACAGCTCTGCCCGTGCTTGTGGATGCTAGTTGTTTCGTGGCGGAAGCGAATTCTGAAACGTGTCCAATGGGCAGGTAAGCTCGACCAATTCCGCGAAAGGGACCCGACGTCAATGTTGCTGTAACGTAACACTCGTCATCAGGGTCGTGCGACACGCTAACTCTGAGCTCCGATTGCTCGCGATACGTCATTCGTACTGCCTCAATTTATGGCGACAACGCGAGTCGCCACAATATTTCGGGGCAGACGCACAACTTGTGTGAAAAAAATAGAAAAAACATTTCGGAACCATAACTTGTTCAAAGCCATGGTAGTCATGCAGACTCATGACAGAATCAAGCATGCAGCGAATTCGCAAAAAACGCGACGATGCAAATTGCGCGTTCGTCACTATTTCAGTTTGAGCCCAGCAGACGCAATCATGAGAAATACGCTGTGATTGTCAACCAAAACAAAATTTTGTGACGTGCGCGAAACCAATCAGGCTGCGGGGCTGACCTTCTCAAGACGGTAGCCAAAATTGTAGATGGGCGTGAGTCGAAGCCCATTTAACGGCCCCAAGTCGAGCTTCTTGCGGATACGGCTCATATGGGTGTCGACCGTACGCGATTGCACCTCCGACGAGCGGCCCCAAACACTCTCGGTGATATGGCCTCGCGACAACAATTGACCGATGTTTTGGAACAAAAACACGCTCAATTCGAATTCTTTGTCCGTCATTTCGATCACAACGCCGTTCACAGCGGCGGTGCGGTTCGACAGATCCATCAAATAAGGAGGCATATCGATGTTGGTCAGCTCGGTCGCCCGCACACGAGAGCGCCGTATCAGCGCATCAACCCGCGCCAGCAGTTCCAAGCGACGAATCGGCTTGACCATGTAGTCGTCGGCACCGGCAGTGAGTGCGGCGACAATGTCAGCTTCTGCATCCCGGCTAGTCACGAATAGTACTGGCGCTTCTATCTGCTGCTTTTGACGCAGCCGCTGTAGGACTTCCGTCCCGGAAAGGTCTGGCACATACCAATCGAGCAGGTATAGGTCGAAACTTTCGCGTCCAAGTTCCCTGACAATGGCTTTGCCCTGAGTGTAGTGGTGAACCGTGTGGCCAGCCGCCTCTAGCCATTGTTTTATCGCCGCGCCAACGTCGATGTCGTCCTCCAACATTGCGATTCTCATTGCCTGACCCCCTTGGTCTGCACGGTGTTGCCGTCCTTCGCCGACGCAATTGTGCGTTACAACCGCGACTTTGGGCATTTCAAGCCCACGTACTTGATGCTGCATCTTCACTACCATTATCCCATTAGTCAGCGACCAGCCCGAACCCTCATCTTCCGTCGCCCGCATATTTGATGGGTCGTCTGCCGCATCGAAGCACGTTGCCCGTTAGCCGATTGGCAAACCAATTTGGCTGGTTCCTGCTTTGCGGCGGATATGGGCTGCACGCTCGCCCTCGCACTTGTGGAAGGCGAGTTTGGAGGGCGAATTTCTGCCTTCCTTCCATCGCATCGCCGTCCATGCTGCGGTCGATCAGGCAAAACATAACTCGCCCACCTTACCGCTTTCGAACGCGCCTGTGTGAAACGTTCAGGGGAGACCTTCTCAACCATCCCGCGCTTACAACAGCGCCTTCATCGCTCGATCCAGGCCTTCCACTGTCATCGGGTACATACGATCCCCCATCAGTTGACGGGTGATAGTCACAGAATGCGTCCACTGCCAATGCGCCTCCTGAGTGGGATTGATCCACGCCGCGTGGTTGTACGTCGCCAAAAGTCTTTGCAACCAGACGCTACCCGCCTCTTCATTCCAATGCTCGACGCTACCCCCGGGCTGCAAGATTTCGTATGGACTCATGGTCGCGTCACCGACAATGATGAGTTTGTAGTCTTTACCGTACTTATTCAGCACATCCCAAGTTGAAAACTTCTCCGAATGTCGCAGACGATTGTTCCGCCATACCGACTCATAAAAGAAGTTGTGGAAGTAAAAGTACTCAAGGTGTTTGAACTCAGTTTTGGCGGCAGAAAACAACTCCTCACAGCGGTGAACATACTCATCCATGGAACCACCGACATCGAGAAACAGCAGCACCTTCACACGATTGTGGCGCTCAGGCACCATCCTTATATCCAGATAACCCGCGTTACTCGCAGTTGCCTTGATGGTGTGATCCAGATCGAGTTCTTCTTCTGCTCCGATACGAGCAAATTTGCGCAGCCGCCGTAACGCCATCTGGACATTACGAATACCAAGCTCAACTTGGGAATCGTAGTCGCGATATTGGCGTTGATCCCACACCTTCACCGCAGACTTGTTGCGACTTTTGTCTTGTCCGATGCGAATACCCTCGGGATTAAATCCATAGCTACCGAACGGCGAGGTGCCGGCTGTACCGATCCACTTGTTGCCGCCTTGGTGCCGTCCTTTCTGCTCCTCCAAACGCTGTCGTAGCGTTTCCATCAGCTTGCCCCAACCACCCAGCGCCTCGACCTGTGCTTTTTCTTCGTCCGACAGCATCTTTTCTGCGAGTTTCTTCAGCCACTCATCTGGAATGTCCTTCTCAAACAACTTGGTTAAGGCGGCATCGAGGTTTTCAACACCCTTAAAAAAATGAGCAAAAGCGCGGTCAAAGCGATCATAGTTGGCTTCATCCTTAATCAGGCAGGTTCGGCAAAGATAGTAAAAGTCATCCACGCTGCCATAGGCCAACCCCTTTTGCATGGCTTCACAGAGGTTGAGGTACTCCTTGACTGAAACCGGCAGGCCGGATTCTTTGAGTGAAAGAAAAAAATCAATCAGCACTCGCCGACTATCCTACCCACGGCGCTTCGACAGAAAAACCAAGCGCTCAAACAGATGCACATCCTGCTCGTTTTTGATAAGTGCGCCGTACAGAGGTGGGATTAGCTTGTTGGCGTCTCCCGATTTCAGCGCATCAACGGGGATATCTTCTGCCACAAGCAATTTGATCCAATCAAGCAGCTCCGAGGTTGACGGTTTCTTTTTCAGGCCGGGCATCTCGCGGATGTCAAAGAATACCTGAAGTGCTTCCGCCAAAAGCGCCTTTTTAAGTCCCGGGAAATGCACGTCGACGATCTGTTGCATCGTGTCATGATGCGGGAAGCGGATGTAATGAAAAAAGCAGCGCCGCAAAAATGCGTCCGGCAGTTCTTTTTCGTTATTGCTGGTGATAAAAATGATCGGTCGATGTTTAGCCCTGATTGTCTCGCGTGTTTCGTAGCAGTAAAACTCCATACGATCAAGTTCGCGCAGCAAGTCATTAGGAAACTCGATGTCCGCTTTGTCGATTTCATCGATCAGCAGCACCACTTGCTGGTCCGCAGCGAACGCCTGCCAGATTGTGCCTGGATGAATATAGTTGCGGATATCCTTGACCTTTTCGTCACCAAGTTGTGAGTCGCGCAAACGTGACACAGCATCGTATTCGTAAAGACCCTGTTGCGCTTTGGTGGTCGATTTGATGTGCCACTGGAGTAACGGCTTGCCGAGCGACGCCGCCACTTCTTCGGCAAGCATGGTCTTGCCGGTACCGGGCTCGCCTTTAATGAGTAACGGCCGCTGCAACGAAATCGCCGCGTTGACAGCAAGCATCAAGTCTTGCGTGGTAATGTACTTTTCGCTACCGGTAAACTTCATGTGGCTTCTAAACGTTGGTGACGTAGGGTGGTTGGTCAACAGGTTCCCATTATAGGAGTTCGATATGCGTTCAAGTCCTTTCCATCGTAAAACAGGTTTATTCCCACTCAGTCTACTTTGCGGCACTATTGCGACAACATCAGCGCTTTGCGCCACGCTCGCCTATGCGCAGACCAGTGTGACGATCTACTCAAGCGCCCAGCCGGGCACTCTGTCGACGGCGTCATTCAAGAGCGGCGGCGAATATGGCGGGGTTCCGGGCTACGCAGTAGTGCGTCAGGAGCAAACCTTCGACCTCACCCGGGGCCGCACTATTGTACGTGTCAGCGATGTGCCCGCACTCATCGACCCGACCACCGTGTCATTTGAATCTTTAACCGACGGCACCGGTACACGGGTGATCGAGCAAAATTTTGAATTCGACTTGACGAGCACCCGCAAGCTTCTCGAAAAATACCTTGACCGCGAGGTGACGGTTGAGCAAGTCCGAGGCAACTCGGTGGAATCAACCGTGGGCATACTACTTTCCGCCCGCGAAGGCATTGTTTTGAAACTTTCCGATGGCAGCATCCGAACCATCAGCAACTTTAGCGGCATACGCTTGGCGAGTCTGCCCGGTGGGCTGATCAGCAAACCGACACTGGTCTGGGATCTTGCCGCTGAGCGAGCTGGCAGCCACAAAACGCGCTACGGCTACCAAACCCAGGGAATCACTTGGTGGACCGACTACAACCTGACCCTGAATGAAGATAGTAACGCTTGCAAACTCGACGTGGGCGCGTGGGTGACCATCGTCAACCAAACTGGCGCGACCTTTACCGACGCCAAACTCAAACTGGTCGCCGGCGATGTGCAGCGTGCACAGCCGCGTAGCGCCGCCGATGGTGCCTACCCGATGGCGGCCCGTGCCGTCGCAAAGTCGGAATCGGCTGGTTTCGCCGAGAAGTCTTTTTTCGAATACCACCTTTACACCCTTGGCCGGCCAACTACGCTGAGTAACAACAGCACCAAACAAATTGAGTTGTTTCCCAGCGCTCGCAGTGTGCAATGC
>JBEILF010000110.1:0-7841 GCA_040379385.1 Burkholderiales bacterium
ACCGCGAAACCGTGGTTTTGGCTGGTAATAAACACGCGCTTGGAATCCAGATCCTGCACGGGATGGTTCGCACCATGATGCCCGAACTTCATCTTCATCGTACGAGCGCCTGAGGCGAGGCCGAGCAACTGGTGCCCGAGGCAAATACCGAATACGGGCTTGCCCGTCTCAACGACATGTTTAATTGCATTGATCGCGTAGTCACACGGCTCCGGGTCGCCGGGTCCGTTGGACAAAAATACGCCGTCCGGCCTCATGGCGAGCGCCTCAACGGCGGAGGTTTTGGCGGGGACAACAGTCACACGGCAACCCCGGTCGGCGAGCATCCGCAGAATGTTGTGCTTCACGCCGAAGTCGTACGCCACCACATGAAATTTGGCGGCATCCATTTTCTGGTAACCGACACCCAGCACCCACGAACCCGTCTGCCACTCGTAGGGCTTTGGACAGCTCACCACCTTGGCCAGATCGAGCCCCACCATCTTGGGCGCGGCCTGCGCGATTGCATGCGCCTTCGCCACAGCAGCATTACCGGTCGCCCCTACCAGAATGCAGCCGTTCTGCGCGCCCTTCTCTCGCGTGAGCCGCGTGAGACGTCGTGTATCAATATCCGCTATCGCCACAATCTTGTTGCGAACGAGATACGCATGCAACGTCTCTTCGCTGCGGAAATTCGATGTCAGTAACGGCAGGTCGCGGATGATCAAGCCGGCCGCATACACTTTGTCCGACTCTGCATCCTCGCGGTTGGTACCGACGTTGCCGATATGGGGATACGTTAGGGTGACGATCTGCCCCATGTAGGAGGGATCAGTCAGAATTTCCTGGTAGCCTGTCATCGCGGTGTTAAACACCACTTCCCCAACGGCGATACCGCCGTTCGCATTGGTTGTGCCGATAGCAGTGCCCGTAAAGATCGATCCGTCGGCAAGAACCAATATGGCAGGCGGGAACGATTTCAAACTCACGGCAGACTCCAGAAGACCTTGACGATTGCTTCTCGCGATCACCGATTGCATCCGGCATCTATGGGCACACAAATCTAGCGGGCATAAAAAACGGGAAAGGCCTTAGGGACGTTTGACTCAATCCCGATGCGCTTTCCCGCGTTTTTGCTCCGCAACTTCTCTGCGACGCGATTAAAGCGATAGTCTACCCGAATATCACAGAGGCCGCAATGGCGCTATTGGTTTGGTTTCCGCGCAAGGCGCGCGCTACACCCAACACGCTTAACGTTTTGCGCCTAGCCCGAGCACATCGCTCATGCCAAACAGACCGGTACGCTTGTCTGCAAGAAACTTCGCGGCACGGATTGCACCATGGGCATAGGTTTCGCGCGACGAGGAGCGGTGGGTAATTTCAATACGCTCCCCGTTCAATACGAAGAACACGCTATGGTCACCGATGATGTCCCCCGCCCGCATTGAGCTAAAGCCAATGCTGCCGGGCTGACGTTCGCCACCGACACCGTGTCGATCAAACACCGCGACGTCGGCAATGTTCTGCGAACGCGCCAGTGCAGCGACTTCACCCAGCATTAGCGCAGTGCCGGAGGGGGCATCAACTTTGAGTTTATGGTGCGCCTCAAAGACTTCGATATCGGCATCCATTCCAAGCGCACCTGCGGCCATCGCGACCAACTTGGCGGTGACGTTCACACCAAGACTCATATTCGGCGCAACAACAATCGCAATCTTCGCCGAATACCCGCGCACGGTCGCAAGTTGTGCCTGACTAAAACCGGTGGTGCCGATAACCGCATTTACTCGCCGCTCTGCGCAGGCGGCCAGATGCAAAAGGGTACCCTCCGGACGGGTGAAATCTATCAGCACGTCAGAATCGGCCAATGCCCCAACGTCATCCGTAACTACCGCACCGCATATCGATTGCCCGACCGACGGGGAACTGGCATGGTCGATCGCCACCGCGACCTGGACAGCGGGATCGGCTTGTGCGGCAGCAAGCAACATGCGGCCCATGCGACCGCCGGCACCGGCAATGGCAAGCCTTAGTGGCATCGACGCTACTTGCGCGGCTCTGGCGGCGCGTTCGGCGGCGTCGCGTCAGGTGTCTTGCGTCGCTCACCGCCACCCGTCAAGATTTCGACAGGCGACGCCACGCCCTCAACTCTCGCCACTTTCTCTCCGTCAAAAATGACCGTGACCTTGAACTGTTGCTGAATTCGGCCGAACGGATTGAGCTTCTTGTCGGTATTGCGGTCTTCGGTGTAAATGTAATCCCAGCGACTGCCGCTAAAGGCATCCTGTAACAAGGGCGTGCCGAGGAGATTTCGAACGTCCAGCCGCGACATACCTGGCCTTACCTTCGAGACCTGCTCCTGCGTAACGAGGTTGCCCTGCTGGACATCTAGTCGGTAAACGCCAAAGTTAGAACAAGCGGAGAGTGCGCCAGCCAAGACCAAGACCGGTATGAAGGCGACGCGTGAGAAAGTGGAGGTGGGGGACAAATTCATCAGTGGAAGCGCATGGAGGTAGGAATTCGATTATAGCCGAGGGCCTCGCTTGACTATCTCCCAAGGCGGCACAACATCACGCTGCGTAAACGCGCTATGATTAGCCAATTATCTCCAAGCGAAAAGTGCGTATGCCTGATTCACGCGATCTGCACAATATTGGCCTGAAAGCGACGCTGCCCAGGCTCAAGGTTCTCGAACTGTTCCAAAGCTCGGCGGATCGACACATGAGTGCAGAGGACATCTACAAGCTGCTGCTGAAGGAGGATGCCGATATCGGCCTAGCCACGGTGTATCGTGTCCTTACCCAGTTTGAACAAGCGGGGCTACTGCAGCGGCATCATTTTGAGGGCGGTCGCGCCGTATTTGAACTCAACGAAGGTAGCCACCACGATCACCTCGTTTGCCTCCAATGTGGCAAAGTTGAAGAGTTCTACGACGCAGAGATTGAGAAACGCCAGCACAAAATCGCCAAGGATCGAGGTTTCAACCTCCATGACCATTCGCTTTATCTGTACGCGGATTGCACCAAAAATCGCTGCCCAAACAAAATCCAATAACGTCAACCAACGCCGACGATAGCTGCCGTGAACTTTTCCATTCGCCCATGCCGGCAATCAAACCATGTCCCTACAGTTAGCCTAGGTTTAATCGTTTTCATCGCTTTTTTCGTCTTCATTTCATCTGCCGGTGCGCTTGATACGACGAGTGTTGAAACAATTGCCGCTAGCGCCCTGCCGGAACAAGGCCGCGAGGTGTTGAAACGAATACGCGCTGGTGGTCCCTTCCAGTACGCGAACAAGGATGGTTCAACATTTGGCAACTTCGAGCAGAGACTTCCGAAGCAGCCGCGTGGCTATTACAAAGAATATACAGTGCCCACTCCAGGAGCCAAGAATCGCGGTGCCCGACGCATCGTATGCGGTGGAGAGGTGCGCTCGCCGAGTTCCTCGACCTGTTACTACACTTCCGACCACTACAATTCTTTCAAACGCATCCTGGAGTAATCATGCCTTCCGCCGAGCTTAAGAACATTCTGTCAAGCGATTTGCCACGCGGTGTTTTTTGGCTTGCTTCCCATGCCAGCGTCAGCGAATTGAGCAAACTTGCCCGCTTGAAAGGCATGGCATTTTTTCACTTAGAGGGTCAAAAGATCGAGGGTAAAGAGCAATTCCTGAATCACGCCTCAATGGCCATGAAGTTCCCAGCGGATTTCGGCAAAAACTGGGACGCTTTTTACGACTGCATCACCGACATGGGCTGGGTGTCCGCTGATGGTTACTGCATCTATTTTGATCATACCGATGCATTTGCGCAGCATCACGAGAGTGAACTTGAAACGGTAGTTGAACTTTTCGAAGATGCGATTGAATTCTGGAAACGTGAAGGCCAGTCGATGCTAGTGTTGCTATCAGGAGCGCACAAGCCCGACCATGTAAGGACTATCTAGGATATCAAGATGGCGGGCAATGCGCGGAACAATATCGGCATCCTGCCGCCGACATATCTGCCAGCGCGGACAAAACGCCCCCACCGTTGATTTCCACCGCCCGATATTCGTTGAACCAATATCGCCTCTGGATATGACATGGTGCCGTCAGCGTACCCTCACTCCGACGCCGCGATCAATTGGGCGTTGCCACCGGCGGCGGCAGTGTTGACGGTGAAGGTGCGTTCAGTCGCAAAGCGGAACAAGTAGTGCGGTCCGCCCGCCTTCGGGCCGGTCCCCGATAGTCCCTCGCCACCGAACGGTTGTACGCCGACCACTGCCCCAATCTGGTTGCGGTTGACATAGACATTGCCAACCTTGGCCCTGCGCCGGATTTCGGCCACCGTCCCTTCAATTCGCGAGTGAATTCCCATTGTCAGTCCGTAGCCGGACCGATTGATCTCCTCGACTAAGTCAAACATCTGATCGGCCTCGAATTCAACAATGTGCAAGATGGGGCCAAACACTTCAGTCTTTAAGATGCTAACCGAAGGAAGAACAAAGGCACAAGGCGCGAAGTAGTGCCCCTTGGGAATGTCGTTCGGCAACTGTACCTGACCAACTTGCGGGAAGTTACGCGCTAAGTATTCCCGATGTTGCACCAGCATCTCAAATGCCTCACGATCAATCACAGGACCGATGTCGGTGCTTAGTGCCGCAGGGTCACCGACACGCAGTTCCCGCATCGCGCCGTCGAGCAACTGCCTTATGCGAACTGCGATATCGCGCTGTACACACAATAGACGCAGCGCCGAGCAGCGTTGTCCGGCGCTGTTGAAACTAGACGCAATAACATCGTTAACCACCTGTTCGGGGAGCGCAGACGAATCGGCGATCATGGCGTTCAGGCCGCCCGTCTCCGCGATAAACGGGATAATCGCGCCGTCGCGTCTGGCCAATGACTGATTGATCGCACGGGCCGTCCCGGTACCACCCGTGAACGCGACACCGTCGACGCGTTGATCACTTACCAGAGCCGCACCGACGATCTCCCCCTTCCCGGGCAAGAGCGCAATGGCCGCAGCTGGCATACCGGCCTCCAACAAAAGCTTCACTGCTTCAAAAGCCACAATCGGCGTCTGCTCGGCCGGTTTGGCCATCACCGCATTGCCAGCTGCGAACGCAGCGGTAATCTGGCCCAAGAAAATCGCCAACGGGAAATTCCACGGGCTGATACAAACAAACGTACCGCGTCCATGCAAGCTGAGTTCATTGGATTCCCCAGTCGGACCAGTCAGCACATCCGGCGCGGCAAAGTTGGAGCGGCACTGCTGGGCGTAATAGCGGCAAAAATCGACTGCTTCGCGCACCTCGCCAAGTCCGTCTGGAAGGGTCTTGCCTGCCTCACGAACCATCAGCGCCATGAAAAAAGCTGTGCGCTCCTCAAGAAGATCTACAGCTTTCTCCAAGACAGTCGCACGCCCGGATGCAGGAAGCCCTGGCCACTGCTTTGCCAGGTCAAGCGCCAAGCCAACCAGGCTGCTATCAGCCGTTTCGGAAACGCCAATTTGCCGCCCATCGACGGGGCTGACAACGGGCTCTGCCAAGCCACGGACAGGTTGGCCGGCAATGATGGGCCGGGCCAACCAATCCGTTTTGGCTAGCGCCGGTGCCATCTCTTTGTGGAGTTGGTCGAGGCAGGGTTGATCGGCGAAACTAAAGCCCAATGAATTCATTCTTGGCACCGTAGACAATTGATACAACCACCGCGGCAAGGGCAGCTTGGGATTGTGTTTGGGTTCATTCGAATCACATAGCGCGATTGGATCGGCAACGACATCTTCGATTGCAACCTCGGGGTCGGCAATGCGATTCACAAACGACGAATTGGCACCATTCTCAAGAAGACGCCGGACCAGATAGGGGAGCAAATCTTCGTGTGTACCCACAGGAGCATAGGCGCGGCAAACAGTACCCGTGTTTCGTTGCACGGCGTCATACAATTCGACCCCCATCCCGTGCAGCCGCTGAAACTCGAATTCGCTTCCCCTGACGGCCTTGGTGCGCTCAAGAATGGTCGCAACCGTGTGGGCGTTGTGGGTGGCAAACTGGCAGAAAAATGCGTGTGGGGCGGCGAGCATTTTCGCCGCACATGCGAGGTAGGAAACATCGGTATTCACCTTTCTGGTGAAAACCGGATAACCGGACAGCCCCTGCATTTGGGCGCGCTTTATCTCGGTATCCCAGTAAGCGCCCTTGACTAGTCGCGTCATGATGCGACGACCGTGTTTCGCCGACAGCGCAATCAGCCAGTCGATCACGTGAGGTGCCCGCTTTTGATAGGCCTGCACGGCAAGCCCCAAGCCTTCATAACCTGCAAACTGCGGCAATGCGTACACCGCTTCGAATAACGCCAGCGAAATCTCCAATCGCTCGGTTTCTTCTGCGTCAAAGGTAAGCCCGATGCCACGCTCTCTCGCCATCCCCGCCAGTGTCACCAGTTTCGGTAGCATTTCGGCAAACACACGCGACTGGTTGGCCAAGTCGTAGCGCGGGTGGAGTGCGGAGAGTTTGACGGAAATTCCCGCTGCCTCGAAAACCGACTGCCCCGGCTTTACAGAGCTGCCGATTGCCTCAATAGCGCGCTGATACGCAATGTAGTACCGCTCGGCGTCGTCTGCGGTCATCGCCGCTTCGCCCAACATGTCGAAGGAGTGTCGATACTTGCTCTGTTCTGCCGAAACGCTACGCTTCAACGCCTCATGGATATCGCGCCCCATGACAAATTGTTCCGCCATGAGACGCATCCCCTGACGCAGGGCGGTGCGCACAATCGGCTCACCCAGCGTATTGGCCATACGCCCGAGCCAACCACCGATATCCACTATATCCTTCGGCGAAACCGCGACCAGCTTACCGGTCAACATCATTCCCCAAGTGCCCGCATTCACCAGCAACGAGTCGCTCGCGCCGAGATGTTTTTGCCAATCGCCCTGGGCAAACTTGTCGCGAATCAACTTGTCGGCCGTTGCCGCGTCGGGAATGCGCAACAGCGCTTCGGCGACACACATCAGCAGCACCCCCTCTTGCGAGCCGAGGTCATACTGCGTCAAGAATGACTGCATCCCGGCGTTGGATCGTTGCTCGGCGCGGACTGACTTGACGAGCTGGGTTGCTGTCCCGGAAATACGCGCATTCATCGCCGCATCAACTCTTGCCAACGACAACACATGAGACAGCGCCTGTTCTTCGTCAAGCAGAAAAGACGCCCTGAGTGCAGAAAAACCGGCGGTAATATCAGCGTCGGTGCGTGGAGTGACAATCGATTCCGGCATATTACGCATGGCGGCGATGAGGGCAGCGATGAGGGCAGCGATGAGGGCGGCATTGGCGTGCCGCAGAGAGTGATCGGTAGCAACGAGCACAGATTATGTCATCTGCCTCCCCACTCAGGATGCTCAAGCGTGCAGCCCGGGCCGGTTGGAAAACTCGAATATCCACGAGGCATTTCCGCCATTTTATGCCGAAAACGCCCGTCTTTGCTAGCGTTTACTGCGGCGCGTTCCCAGTCGCTTGTTCCTGCGCCGCAATTTCAGAGTGCACCTTCGCCATGTCGAGCGCAACCGAAGTCTTGACCACTTCCTGCAAAGCCGCCATGGGCAGCATGCCAGCTTGAGAAAACAACACGACCTGCTCACGAAATACCATCAGCGTTGGAATCGAGCGAATATTAAATGCCGCGCCGAGTTCCCGTTCGTTCTCAGTATTGATCTTCGCGAAGACGACTTCGGGGTACTCTTCAGAAACCGCCTCGAATGTAGGCGCGAATGCACGGCAGGGGCCGCACCAAGGTGCCCAAAAATCAATGATGACCGTCTTGCCGCCTTCAATGGTCGCGTTAAAGTTTTCTTTTGTCAGCTCCAGTACCGCCATTGACTA
>JBEILF010000111.1:0-7833 GCA_040379385.1 Burkholderiales bacterium
GCCGAAGCATAGCCCGCTATGCTGTGCTCGGTCAGGCAAAACATCGCTCGCCTGTTCACCTTCTCGCCCGCTGTCGAACGCGCCGCCATGAAATATTCGCTACGCTCCCGACTTGGTCTTCAGCCAACACACCCACGGGCTGGGCGAAGAAATTGCAGTGCTGGACGGAATCTTAGAAGATGAGTTTGGCAGTTACGGCGCCGGGTACTACATCAAGAATCTACCAGGATCATCTCACGCGCCATCCTCTGCTGAAGGCTGCACGTTACTTGTTAAGCTGAGACACATAGAGCCCGATGACCTGGAACGCGTTGTGATCGACATACGTAACGCCACTTGGCATCAAGCCTTGGTCGAGAGGCTTAAGGTCCTGCCGCTTGCCGCGTTCGCCACTAAAAACACCGCATGGGTGCGCTGGGCAACAGCAACTTGTTTCAATCCGCATCGCCACTACGCAGGCGAAGAGATTTTTCTGCTCGATGGCGTGTTCGAAGACGACTTCGGACGCTATCCAGTCGGCACTCGGATCCGCAGCCCGCATATGAGTATGCACAAGCCGTTCAGTGTCGAGGGCTGCACAATACTGGTCAAGACCGGGCACTTGATCGGGGCTCAGCCAGCGGCTCGCCGCAACGTGCGCCACAACATCCGGTCCAACTGTCGGCGCTTACAGCAGCGCCTCAACCGCCGACACACCCACGGGCGGTGTCGACGTCCAGGGCACGGTGTAGACGGCGTTTGTTGCGTGCGACATAACACGCTCCACTTGCTTTCTTTCCCCTTCCAACCGCGCACGCAGCAACGGGTCCTGTGTTTGTGTGGCCAATAACGATTTGTTCACCACCCAGGCGAACGGCTCGATCTTCGCCCGCCGCAGATCGTCCTGCAGCGCGGCGGCCTGTGAGACCGGGGTGGCCTCGGGTAGTGTCACCAAAACAATCTTGGTGTAGTCAGCATCCTGCAGACGCATCAACGGCGTGACGATCCGACCAGGCGCGGTCGACTCAAACTCACGCACCATCTGGCGGTGGTACGCGCTGGTGGCATCCATCAACAGCAGCGAATGGCCGGTCGGCGCGGTATCCAGCACCACAAACGAACTTCTGGCTTGTGACACCACATGTGAGAACGCATGAAAGACCGCGACCTCTTCGGTACATGGTGACCGCAGATCTTCAATCAACAAGTCCACCTCGGCTGGCGACATACCCGGCGATTTCGCCGCGACAATCTTGTCCACATACTTCTGCGTTTCGGCCTTCGGATCAATGCGCCCAACCGTGAGGCCGGGGACCGCGCCTTCCAAGGTCGCCGCCAGATGCGCGGCGGGGTCAGTCGTGCTGAGCTGCACCGACTTGCCAAGTTTGACCAAGCCCAACGCAATGGCAGCGGCGATGGTGGTCTTGCCCACCCCGCCCTTGCCCATCACCATGATCAAACCGCGCCCACCCGCGGCCAATCTGGCAACCAATGCCGCGAGTCGATGATGGTCAAAATGAATCGTTTCCGGTAGCGTGTCCGACAATTCGGTCGGGTTTGGCGACAGCAGCTTGCGCAGCGCGGGCAATCCAACCGAATCAACCGCCCGCAGGGGGATCGTATCGATCACCATCTCCCGCAATGCGGCCGGCATCTCGTCCATTGCCTGTTGTCCGAGCGCCTCGATTGCCACCGCGATGGCATCGCTCCGGTCGGTCGCTTTAAACATGGCATTGACCACCAATCGTTGGTTGGTCAACCCAAGCTCGCGCAATTCACCAGCCGTTCTGGCGGCTTCACGTAATGCACCGGCCTCCGGTCTGGCGACCAACACAACACTGGTCAGGGAGGCGTCGTTGAGCGACACCAACGCCTGATTAAAAAGCTGCTCCTGCATTTTCAGGCCGGAGTGCGGCCCGAGGCACGACGCGCCGCGATCATTACCGGCCAGAAATCCGCTCCACGCCTTAGGCAGACTGAGCAGCCGGAGCGTATGCCCAGTCGGTGCCGTATCAAATACGACGTGGTCGTAGTCGAGGCCACCCTTTGACAACAGGTTGGCGAACTCGTCAAACGTCGCGATCTCAGTGGTACACGCGCCGGACAGTTGCTCACGGACCGTGGCGACCTCCTCGTCACTCGCCGACCACCCCATTTGCTCAACCACCCGCGAACGATAGTGCTGTGCTGCGGCGTCAGGGTCAATATTGAGCACCGACATGCCGGGAACACCGGGCACCGGCACAGGATGATTTTGCAGTTCAATACCCAGCATTTCATCGAGATTGGATGCGGCATCAGTACTGACCAGCAGCACCCGCTTGCCGGCATCGGCGAGCGCAATCGAAACCGCCGTGGAAACCGACGTCTTGCCGACCCCGCCTTTGCCGGTGAAGAACAGGTACTTGGTTGCGGCGTCCAGCAGCGTAAACGGCGATGTCATGGCGTTGGTGACTCGAATAGTTGGGATCACCCGATTAGGTGGTGGATGATGCGCCTTATGCAATATGGCATTGAAAACGAGATAGGGAATACGAAATTATTGCGACTGAACCCGTCGCGCCCGCCACGCTGTTGTCACTTCCAACAGCATAGGTTGCTCATGTAGCCACCATCTGCGGGTGCAATAGGCGACCGCTATGGTGTCGTGAGAGGCCTGCCGCACCGCCTTGATTCAATGGCCCAACTAACCCGATACCGGTACCACATCCCACCGCACGCCGCGCGCACCCTTCTCCACGCCGGCAGCCGCCGCATCGGCCTTGGCAACGACTGTTTCCTTGAGACGAAAATTGTTGGAATAAAAGGAGCGATGTTTGATATTTTCACAGCATCAACGCTGCTTGTTCATCAGTCTTGCCGCCATCCGCCGCCTCTTTCCTCGGTCTTCCCCATGGCCTAGCCTCCCGGCGTACTCCAGTCATACTTTCTATCTTCGCATAAAACCGCGCATTGCCCAAAGGTTGGCTTTGGTTGAGTGCGAGCCGTATGTCGTCAATGGCAGCTCGGTCAAGCTGTGCGCGGAACAGCGCACGATAGGCCGCCTGCCGCTCGCGGTCGTTGCGCCCCAGTGCGAGGTAGATTGAATGAGGGGTTAGTCTGGCATCAAGTCCTCCAAGCCCATTGGCGCGGTAGCTGGTCCAGCGGTAGTGGGCGGGGTCTTCTACCATTGCTGCCCGAACCGGGTTAAGCTCAATATAGCGCTGGCAGGTCAATAGGTAGGTGTCGGCCTGCACCAGCGAAGACTTGTAGCGGCTATCCCACAGTGTGCCGGTACGCCGATAAGAGCGGTTGATGTACTGCACATAGCGGCGACCTAGCGAGATGATGAGCTTTTGTACGTTCTCTGCTTTCTTTGGCGTCAGCAGCAGGTGCACGTGGTTGGTCATGAGGACATAGGCATGCAGTTTGCATTCGGCCTCACCAAGTGCTTCACCTAGCCAGTGTAGGTAGCTCTGGTAGTCCTCTTCCGCAAAAAAGCATGGCTCGCGGTTATGCCCGCGCTGAACGATGTGCAGCGGTACGCCATCAAGGTGGATGCGGGGGCGGCGGGGCATGATCTAATGCTAGCACAGAATAAAGCGAGCCTGGCCCCTTTTATTGGTTGCTGGCCCCTTTTATGATTACCTTTTATTGTCTCCTTTTATTTTCTAAGTTTGCTCAGCGTCTCTCGGTAAGGACGCAGCCCAAAAGCAAGGAACGCAACGGCGGCGAGATTGGCGACAGTACCAACAATCAGCATCGACCACTTCAGCGCCATGTCATCGGCAAACACAAAGTCAGTGACCAACGCCACCGCGGTCGGCCCAATGCCTAGCCCAATCAAGTTGA
Organism: Burkholderiales bacterium; assembly: GCA_040379385.1. Classification (GTDB taxonomy): domain Bacteria; phylum Pseudomonadota; class Gammaproteobacteria; order Burkholderiales; family Usitatibacteraceae; genus UKL13-2. The sequence goes on from JBEILF010000111.1 coordinate 3,811, forward strand.
CGATAAACAGATAGACCGCTGCGGTCTGTCCGCGCATTTGGTTCGGGACAATCGCCAGGATCGCAGCTGGCGCGGCACCGAACGGCATGCCCAGCGCAAACACCGATGGCACCATGAGAATGGCGGCCATTGTCCCGTCACCGGCCAGCAAATACACGCCGCCCAGCGTGGCCACAATTGCCGCACAAATGCCCATGCGCAACGCGGCATCTGGTCTGCCTTGTTTGAGCCATCGATCAGTGAGCCAGCCGCCGAACAAAATGCCGAGGCAGCCAAAGATCATCACAATGAAGCCATACACAAACCCGATCTGCGAGGCTTCCCAACCAAAGCTGCGCACAAAGAAACTCGGGATCCACGCAGTTGTGCCATAGGCGCTAAGCGCCAGCATGGCAAAGCCAAAGTTGTGACACAACACGGTGCGCCGGTTTTGCCACAAATAACTCACCACCTCGCCGAACGGCACAGCATCACCAGAGCCACTAACGTCGCTACGCGCAGGCTCGCGCACCAGGAAAAAAATGAAACTAAACAAGATGCCGCTGACACCCAACACCAAAAACACCAGCTGCCATGGACGCACTTCACCCACCAGCGGCAAGGTCACCACACCGGCCGCCATCGCAAACTTAATCACCAGCCCGCCCAACAAAAATGCGATGCCCGAACCCAGAAAAATTCCCATTGAATAGACGCTGATTGCGGTGGCGCGTCGCTCTGGCGGAAAGTAATCTGCAATCATCGAGTAGGCGGCCGGCGACAGTGTTGCCTCCCCCACACCAACGCCAACGCGATACAGAAACAGCTGCCAGTAGGTCTGTGCCAGCCCACACAGTGCGGTCATCGCACTCCAGACCACCACCCCTGCGGCGATCAGGCCGCGACGGCTGCGGCTATCGGCGAGCCTGCCCATCGGAATGCCCAGAATCGTATAAAAGATGGCGAATGAGAACCCCATCAACAAACTCATCTGGGTGTCATTGATACCGAGATCTCGTCGAATGGGCGCGACCAGCAAATTCATAATCTGCCGATCTACAAACGACAACACATACGCGGCCATAAGTACGGCCACAACGAACCACGGGTAAACCATCGATTTGCTGCCGGGCAGCTCAGGCGTATTAGTCATGTCGCAGCAGATCCCCATAAACGGTGTACTCTCCATCTTTACGATCCGGGCCAGGCGCATCGTAAAGCACTAACCAGCGCGGTTTGCCACACGCGAGTATGGGCGGCAAATCGCAAATCGCTTCCGCACGATTGGTGCCCCGGCCATGCGGGAGCGCAACCGATTCTGCCAGCGCGGATTCAAACCGCACCACGTCACGATTGGCAGCCAACAACGGCTTGGCTCCTGGCCAACGGTAGACGCGTATTTCGCCGTTGAGCACCATCGTCGGCCCGGCAAGGATAAACAGATCGTCCCCAGAAAAATGCAGATCACGGATGCCCAGCCCATCGAGCTGCAAAAAATGCTTGCGCATCAAAATGCCGCTCTCGTCGAGCGGCACCAGCCGCAGGGGTTCATCGCGCTTTTTTTCGTTGATGTCTACGGCGATTTCGAGCATCGCCGACCAGCCGCGCAATACCGGCCCACGCAGCCCGAGGAACATGCGTTTGCCATCAACCGCGAGGCCTTCAATATCAAAGCCATTGTCCTTGCCCGGTATCGCGAGGTAAGGCGCAAAGTGCGGATCCTCTGCGATCACATGGGTGAGCAAGTTGCTTGCGCTGTCGCCCTTCAGACGCCGCGCGCGCCGCCCATCCTTTGCCACGCGCACCAAACAGGGCTCGCCGGCTTCATCGTCCTCAATCGGCAAACACGCCAACAAGCGACGGTTTCCATCGAGCGCAACTTTTGCGAGGCGTTTGGCGTTATCCGTGTGGCTGCGATCCAGCTTTGCGTTCTTGCGTTTCAGCCCGTGCGAGCCCACCACCCACAAATAGCCATCGAAAATGGCCATACCCTCTAGATCCGCCTCGTCCTCTGGCTCCCCCGGCAGATCGAGCAATTCCGAAAGCCGAAAAGAACGCACATCGCCATAGCGCAAGGTTTCACTGCCTTTTGGCTTGAGACGACGCAGCCGATCGAGCCCGCAGGCTTCATCGCCCGCCACCCACAACCAATCGCCAGAAAACGCCGCACCGGATAGGTTGGCGTGGACTAGTGCGCCGGGCTCAAACTCAAGACGAACAGCATTGGCAGTGCGGGTGTTTGGCATGGGAGTGCTCTCTGGAGGGAACGAACAAGGCGACCCGAACGCGTTACAAGCGCGGCGGCGGCGGCGGGGCATGATCCATTGCTAGCACAGAACAAAAACGAGCCTGGCCCCTTTTATTCACAATTTACCATCAGCGACGGTTTATCTCGCGACAATTCATGTGTCAAAAATACTCGAGGTCTATCCACTATTATTATAATTTTGGTAGCGCAAGGAAACAACGCAAGCCACCGCTACCAAGGCGAAACACATTTCACCCCCAATAGCTTTGGTGCCGATGGCGCGTCCTCGGTATAGAGCTGCGTCACGCCATGCTCGGCGCAAATCGCAATGATCAACGCATCCCAATACTGCACTTGCTTCTCCGCCGCAAGACTTAACGCGGCACTATGCGCGGTCACGGACGACGGCATGGGCGGCATTAACGCAGACCATGCCGCGATAGCCTGTCGCGCCAAAGTTTTTGACACTAGGCGTTTGCGCGTGACAACCGAAAAATATTCGCCATACACTTGTGCGGCAACCGGCCAACCTCCCCTTAGCGCGCGCTCAAGCAGACGGCGCGCTGCTGCGTGTTTGGCGGAAACGGTTTCATCTGTCGCATAAACGAGTATGTTAGTGTCGATTGAATTCATCTCTCGTAGGCGTCCGCGCGCTTGAATTTGCCGGGAAAAGGTTTGTTCAAACGAAACGACAGCGCCAGCTTCAACAATTCATCGCGATCAACTTGCGGATTGTGCGCATCGGCCCGCACCAATTTCAGCGATGCGCGTCCGCGCCGCGTGATGATTACCTCGGCCCCGGCATCGACGAGTGCCGCGTAATGCGTGAAATTGTGAACGGCCTCTCGCGCCGTGGTGGAGAGCGTGCGATTACCCATATTTACCTCGTGGAAAAGTCGATAAAAGCAATGTATCACATAATGGGATACATCGATGCGATTAATGTATTGCACGTAGCGCGAATTAAAGGGCGCACCCATTGGCTGATTCCGCGTTGGGAGACAAACCAACTAGGATTTCATAAATGGTGTCTGACCCCAATTTACTGATACGGTAAGTTCTGATCGAACGTGATCAAAACTTCATAGTCGGCAGCTTTCAACGCTGCAAGCAGCTCGCCATTGAGTAGCCCACCAAACCCCGCAGCTTGCGCCGTGCGGACGAAATGCGGTGCTAACGAAAATCCGAACGCTTTTGGTACGGACTCATCAAGTAGCACACGCATCGTGGTGGTCACTAAGCTGCGAGCAGCGCCTGCCGACTCTCCTCCAGCACGGCAATTGCTGTCTCGCGGCTTACCGTCGGGAACTGTTCCAAGAAGACTTCTAAGCTATCACCAGCTTCTAGGTAATCGAAGAGCGATTTCACGGGCACACGCGTGCCAACGAAACACGGCGTGCCGCTCATGCGTTGTGGATCGGTAGAAATGTGTACGCTTTTCATGGCTCGCCTTTGGGTTTTCTCAACACTATTTGCACTATTGGGGGACAGACCACGATTGTTTTCTGCCCGCGATAAACGGCAGCTTGTTCGCGCCTGCCACGCGCTTCGCTTCTTTCGAAGCCTGCTTCAGTGCTTCCAGCACGCGTGCGTCCTCCGCCGCAGTGGCAGTTATGGTTTTTTTGCGAGTTTGTTGAGCGTTTGCCATTTTTGCTCCACTAGGATTGTTGTATTGCGTCGTGTACCAGAGGCGAGTAGCTCTGGCGGAATATGGTAATTGTCGAACACTTTCCATCTGTGTACAAGCGGGATGTAGCGAGTTATGAGGTTAAACAAGCTACGGTGGAAACGACGCA
>JBEILF010000112.1:0-7802 GCA_040379385.1 Burkholderiales bacterium
ACAAGCGGGCCATCGAAAACGTTACGCGTGTCGAAGGTTACGGCTCGCCGCGCGTCAACTGGGTTCGCATCGGCGTGGATGTGAATAACCGGCAGCAACCGTTTCAAATTTCTTCCGGCGGTTTTGCTCCCTCGCGGGACTGAACCAATCCTAGTGGTGAACACCATGCGCGCCGTGCGGATGGCCGTGCGCAATTTCTTCACTTGACGCAGCGCGCACTTCAGCGACGACACATTTGAAGATGAGACGCTCACCTGCCAACGGGTGATTGCCGTCAACGACTGCTTGTCCGTCGGCGATATCCGTAACGGTGTAAATGATCCAACGATCATCGTCTTCTCCTGGCGGAAGCCCCTCGAACTGCATACCAACTTCGAGATTCGGCGGGAACACGCTGACCGGCTCGATGCGAATGAGGTTCTCATCGTAATCGCCAAAGGCGTCCGATGGGTCAAGCGAAATTGCAAACTCGCTACCGACCGTCTTGCCGACCAATCCCTCTTCGACCTTAGGGAAGATGCCGTCATACCCACCGTGCAGATATGCAAGCGTCGCGCCTGATTCGATTGACTCACCATCGCTGTCAGTCAAGTCGTAGGTGAGGGTTACTACTGTGTCTTTGGCGACTAACAACATAACTGGAGAAAAGTGAAACAATGAAATTAGGTTGAGCCCAGCAAGCTTAAACTTACTCGCGGGTGGGAGGGTGGGTAGTGGAGTCTACGAAAGCAGGCATTCTGCGGCTGGTTTGCTAGCGGCAGTATGGCGCTCAATGCCCGTGCAGCTGCCGAATCAGGCGCAACACATCTCTAACATGCTCTCGCGGATTGGCTTCACTGAGGATGTGGCGCAACACACCTTTTTTGTCGATCACAAATGTGCATCGTTTGACGCCGCGCTGAATGCCCGTCGCGTTCGCCTGCTCCATCAGCACGTCATACATGCGCGACACTTCACATTCTGCGTCCGAAAGCAGTTGTAACGATATGCCGTGTTTGTCACGAAACTCTTCATGTACAAGGCAATCGTCTCGAGAGACGCCAAACACCACTGTATTACACTCTGCAAATTCGTCTTCATGGTCAGAAAACTCAATTGCTTCTTTAGTACAAACCGGCGTACCGTCTTTTGGGTAAAAATACAGAACAACATTTTTCTTGCCGCGAAATGACGAGAGACGAACCATCTCCATACTCGCATCTGGTAATTCAAACGACGGTGCATCTGTACCGATCTGTAACATGGCAGCACTCGCTTCGCGGTATCAACATCAAGATATAAAAAAATCTGCTCTGGTGTAAGCGATTTGATTCTAATCCAAAAGCCTCTCGACTTTGCAACAACAAAATGCAACATTTTCCAAACGCGCGTATCTGCCTTTTTAGCAATCCATGAACAAGAAATTCAAGCCAATCAAGCCAGTCATGCCAATGGTTTCGCTGGGCCAGATATCCATTGCAAAGTTTTTACGGGACTACTGGCAAAAGCGGCCACTGCTGGTGCGCCAGGCATTTCCGACTGGTTCTACGTTCGCGCCTCTCACAAACAGGGAGATCCTGACACTTGCAACCTACGACGAGGCAGAAAGTCGTCTGATTACTAATTCGGGAAAAACTTGGACGCTCGCGCCTGGCCCTTTCCATACCAAGCAAATCAACGCGTTGAAAAAATCGGCGCGCTTGACTAATCAGAAGTGGACCGTGCTGATACAGGACACGCAACATTTTTCGCATGAAGCGCATCAATTATTGGCAAAGTTTTCCTTTCTACCCTATTCAAGAATCGACGACCTGATGGTCAGTTATGCAGCAAAGGGCGGCGGCGTGGGTCCCCATGTGGATTCATACGACGTTTTTCTGCTGCAAGGTAGCGGGCGACGGCGCTGGCAAGTTTCGTCACAACAAGATCACACGCTTGTAAACGGCGCTCCGCTAAAGATTCTGAAGCGATTCAAAGCAGAACAGGATTGGCTTTTGGAAGAAGGTGACATGCTGTATCTGCCTCCCGGCTTTGCCCACAATGGCATTGCCGAAACTGATGCCTGTGTGACGTGGTCGATTGGTTTTCGTGCGCCAAGCTATCAGGAGCTTATTGATATGTATCTCGACCACTTGCGGGACACCCTGACCCTTGAAGGCCGCTACACGGATGCTGGCAGGGGTCGCGTTGCCGCACCCGCTTACATTGAGCCTGCACTAAAGTGGCCTCTCGCAAAGCGTCTTCAGTCGAGTCTTGGCCCGAGGATGACGGCGCCTGCCATAGCTGAATTTATCGGCTGCTATCTGACACGACCAAAGTCTCATGTCGAATTTATTGCACCCGAGCGAACAATGTCGCGATCGACCTTTTGTCAACGGGCAACGCAGCGTGGCTTGCGCCTCGATTTGCGTTCTCGCATGTTGTTCGACGAGGGCGGCTTCTATCTAAACGGCCAGCCCATACGTTTTTCCGCTCCACTCATGAAGACGCAGCGCATATACCTGCAGCAACTCGCAAATTCGAGGCAACTCCCGGCAAGCAAATTACAAATGCGCCTATTGCAGCAACTCTACCCCTATTGGCTAAGTGGTGAAATCGAGCTTGACAACTAGAAAGCACGGAGTGTGAAGTGAATGCCTCTGACAATCCAACCTACCGCATCCTAGACACAAACAGCGAAGCCCGCGAGTCAATCGCTCTGCTCATCGCATTGGCTGAACAAGAGTTGATGATTTTTGATCGGACGCCCGTCACACTGCGTGAACGCGGGCTCGGCAAGTCTGACATCACCGAGCAATTACGTTCTATGCTGCTAGGTGGAAAGTACCGCAAGATTCGTATCGCCCTCCATGAGGTTCAGAGCTTGGAGAGTGAGTTGCCAAGACTCGTTTCGTTACTCGGACAATTCGGTGGACAAGTGATGATCCACCGGGTCACGGGCGCGGCACGACAAGTTGAGGATGTTTTGTTTTTGGCGGATGGAGACTCCTTGTGGCGCAAGCCCGTCTACTCACATCGCCGGTCAGTGATGAACTTTGGTGACAAAAGAAGCGCCAAGCCATATCTTGAACGATTTGAAGAGATTTGGGCCTCCTCTGAGCTTGCCGTCACAGACCGCCAATCGGGACTGTAGACGTCTTCCAGCGGCGTCCTTTGCGGTATTCGCTAGGGTCTCGACTTGCGTTGGAAATTGTGCGCCGCACCATTGCGGTGCTATACTGACGGGTCGGTCGAAACAGATCCACTCAGCCTAGGTTACAGTTTCTTATTTGGACTTGCAGCGTTAAGGCGAGTGAAGCCACAAAAACCGATCAAAAATTTTTGATCAAAATTTTTCTCAAGGGATGTAGAAATGAACAAGTCGATTCTTCTCGCTGCAATGGTCGCCATTGGCTTAGCTGCTTGTGGCAAAACTGAAGCTCCAAAAACTGAAGCCCCTAAAGCTGCTGCTCCGGCCCCCGCTGCTGCTCCAGCCCCAGCTGCCCCTGCTGCTGCACCAGCTGACGCTGCCGCTGCTGCTCCTGCTGCCGCTGCTGCTCCTGCCGCTGCTCCGGCCCCCGCTGCTGCTCCGACCCCCGCTGCTGCTCCTGCTGCCGCTCCAGCTGCGGCAAAGCCAGCTGAGGCACCAAAGAAGTAAACGCGTCAAAGCGGTAATGGAAAACGCCAGTCTCGTGACTGGCGTTTTTTTCGCCTATTGATCGTAAAACAACATGCAGCACCACGCTTGACAGCACCATTGAACCTAACATTCAAGCCAATCGAATCCGTGGTCTTGGCAGGCATGACCGATATCGTTAACGGAACATCCCATCACAGTAGCAAATGCTGTTCGTGCAAGTACTGGTGTGTTGTTTTGACGCGACAAGTGCGCCGCGACGACATGCTGCAGTTTTGCATGTTTCAGGCGATTCAATAGCGAAGCCGCAGCGTCGTTATCCAAGTGACCAAATTTACCCGAGACCCGCTTCTTCAAGCTCGGTGGATATGGGCCATCGTGCAGCATGCACAGATCATGGTTCGCCTCCAGAACTAGCGCCTCACAAGCAACAAGGCTTTCTTCAATATGGACTGTAGTTGACCCTACGTCGGTAAGAACACCTAGGCGCGATGCACCATCGCCAAATACAAATTGCACAGGTTCGTACGCGTCGTGCGGAACGGTATATGGAGTCACTTCTACGCCTCCCACAGAAAATCTCTGATGGGGATCGATAAAGCTAAGAAGCGCCGATGGAATCGCATGCTCACCCAACACCCGTGCGGTGCCGTGCGTCAACCAGACAGGGATACGATGCTTTCGCGCCATGCGCGCAACACCGCCAATGTGATCTGAATGTTCATGTGTCACCACGATAGCGTCCAAATCGTTCGCTTCGAGACCTACACGGGCAAGGCGCGCTTCGGTCTCAGCCAATCCAAACCCACAGTCCATCATCACACGCGACGTTGATACCCCGTCCTTGACTTCGACTACCAAGGCATTGCCTTCGCTACCTGACCCCAGAGAACAAAATCGCATGGTTAGGTACCCTCGCACAAATCAACGTCAGGCGTTTGCATCAATGCCTGCAATAGCGTACCAAACACAAAGCCCGCTAGAAGCGGGCTTTGTGTGATCGTCGCAGCACCCTCGACGAACGTCAGCATAGTTGACTAGCGAAGCTGCTCGAACAGCAGCGTCAAGATGCGTTTTGCCGTCGCGGAGTTGTCAGGCTTGCCGTCGGCCGATTGAACCTCGACATCCGAAGTCGCGCCGCCATCGCTAACCTTGATACGATATTGGGGGCGATCAGCGGGTTTATCGGAACGCCAGAAAGCCAACCAATCGACCCAGCTCTTCTTATTTCCCTTCGCGCTATCATTCTCTGGATCGATGTAACGAACAAAGAACATACCCTTCGAGCGATCACGATCCTCAACCGTGAATCCAGACCGATCAAGCGCCAATCCGACGCGCCGCCAAGAACGATCAAAAGGCTCACTGACCGTCAACACGCCGCCCTTGGCGGTATCGTAGGTCGCCCGCGCCTGGACCGCCTGCGGCGTGGCACCCGCAATGGCAACGACTTTGTCTGTGGCGAAGCCGAACTTAACCATCATACGCCCGAGCATCTCGATTTCGAGCGATTTATCCGAGGGTCTGAACTGCCAGCCGGTGCTGGTCTTTTCAGAGCTTGTGTAGACCTCTTCGAGACCTCGGTGGCTGACGTAAATCTCCGTCGTACCTGGCTCGCTGCCAGCCTCCAAACGGGTGCGAAACTTGTCACGCTCGCCAGTTGAGTAAAGACCATCGAGAAATCGGCCGACAGCATTACGAACCGGGTCCTGTGGAATTTTTGAGCGATTCTCTGCCCAGTCCGTTTCCATGATGCCGGACTCTGGCGTTTCCCGACTCAGCACGAAGCCCATCTCTGTCCAGAAATCCTTTACCTGCGGCCAAACGCGATCTGGTGCACCCTTAATAACGAGCCACTGCTGCTCGCCGGAGCGCACAATTCGGGCGTTTTCAAATTTTGGCAACACGGCGGAGCTCGTCAACGGCGCAGCCGCCGTTTGACCAGTCCGTTCGCGGTTGTACTGCGAGAAGGTAGTTGCTTTAGGATCCGGCACCAGAAAGCGATCATCCCCAATCGGCCGCGTAAGATCGGGTGGCACTTCGAGCGAGCGGATCTTTGTATTTTGACCCTGGGTGCGGTAATCTGGCCCCGATGGGGTTAGCCAGCTGCATCCAGCAAGCGCCAATGCGCCGATGGAGAATCCGGTGAGTGCGATGCGATTGAACGTCATTTGAACATCTTCCTTGGTGTATTGCAGATTGCGGCGTTACAAAATACCAGCTTCACGCATGGACGCGCGTAGTGTTTCATGAAACTTGGACTCAAACGGAGTTAGCGGCAAACGAATTCCGCAATCAATTCGGCCCATTTGCTGCAACGCCCACTTTACCGGGATTGGGTTTGCTTCCAAAAACAAATGATTGTGCAGGCCGAGTAAACGGTTATTGACGACAATCGCTTTTTCGCGCTCGCCTGCGAGTGCAGCCATGCACAGCTCGTGCATTAAGCGTGGTGCCACATTCGCAGTGACGGAGATTGTGCCGTGGGCTCCCAGCAACATCAGGGCTAAGGTGGAAACGTCTTCACCCGAATAAATACCAAAACTCTTCGGGGCAAATTTGAGTAACTCAGCGCCACGCGCCATATTGGCCGTTGCATCCTTAATGCCAACTATGTTTGGCAGCTCTGCGAGCCGCAATACCGTTTCGTTGGCGAGATCCGCGACGGTGCGCCCGGGCACGTTATACAAGATCAACGGCAGGTCACACGTGCCTACAATTGCTTTGAAATGTTGATACAGCCCTTCTTGAGTCGGCTTATTGTAGTAAGGGACGACAGAAAGAGAATAGTCCGCGCCGACACGCTTCGCAGCTTCGGCCAAAAAAATGGACTCTTTTGTTGAGTTAGCTCCTGTACCTGCAATGACCGGGATTCGCTTGTCGGCGTATTCAACTGCGGCGGCTATCAGCTTTTGGTGCTCGTCGAAGTCGACTGTCGGCGATTCGCCGGTCGTCCCAACGATCACGATTCCATCGGTACCTTCTGCGACGTGCCAATCAATCAGCGCCTTTAGCCGAGCGAAATCAAGATCGCCGTTTGCGTGCATCGGCGTCACGATCGCCACCATGCTGCCCCGCAGTTTCACGTCAGATTTCATGTTGTTTTGGAGTGCCACACGTAGATGCCCTTTTTACCCAACGAGTCAAACGGCGTTTGGTCCGCCCACAATCTGCTCAAACCTGCTGGGCTGATGCCGCAAATTCAGCGCGGCTATGCGCTCTGTTTTCTATGCGCTCTGTCTTCGCAATCGCACATTTTACCGCATCACGCCCTCTTGTTTGACAAGCCTCCGCCAGTTTCGACCATACTAACCTGAGTATTTCATGGGTCGCCGGTTGCTTAGAAGGAGGTTGCCTGTGGGCGATTGGACGGCAATGTTCCGCCTTGCTGCCGAGGCATAGCCCGCGATGCTCTGTTCGGTCAGGCAAAAAATCGCTCGCCTGTTAACCTACTCGCCAACTTTCGAACGCGCCCGCATGAAATGTTCAGGCTAAGTCCGACGGTAGCGCTGCGTTCGAGAAACTCGGACGCGCTTGCGATCACGACCGCTCCTGTCTGCGATAATTTGCCCATGAATAGTACCGATACCCCCCTGCCGGGCGCGTTGAGCACGTTACGCACCTTACCGCCGGACCTGTCGCGGGTTGATTGTGAACGCTTGGACGCATTAGATGAGTTGAGGCACGCGAGACAGCGATTCCGCATCGCCGACAACACCATCTACCTTGATGGTAATTCATTGGGTGCTCTGCCCGCTTCCACAGCAGCAGCGGTATACAGCACAATTGACTCAGACTGGGGCGTCGGCCTGATTCGGTCCTGGAATAACGCGGATTGGGTCAACTTTCCGCGCAAGGTGGGCGAACTTCTTGGCCCGCTGATCGGCGCACGGGCAGACGAGATCGTGGTTGCAGACTCAACGTCAGCAAACATTTTCAAGTTGCTGTCCGCAATGTTGACCCGACCCGCAGTTCTGAGCGACACAAGACGCCGCTATGTTCTTGCTGAACGCAGCAACTTCCCAACAGATCTGTATATTGCGCAGGGTCTGCTCTCCCTGCTTGGCGATCGGTATGAGTTGAAGCTGGTCGACAAAGACGCGCTCGCCGGTGCATTTGACCATACGATCGCCGCAGCGCTCATTACGCATGTCGACTACCGTAGCGGCGCAATGTTTGATATGTTGGCTTACAACCAACACGCTTC
>JBEILF010000113.1:0-7727 GCA_040379385.1 Burkholderiales bacterium
ACGCGCAGCTGGTCGCTGCGGTTCCAGGCTTCGTGCTCGATCGTGTCGTCAAATACCCATGCTTTGCCGGGCACCCATTCGCGGGTTTCATTGCCGACCCGAAAGCCACAACCCGGCGGCACGATGAGCGGCAGATGCGTCACGAGGCGAACGTTGGAAACGCCGGTGTGCGGTGGAATCGACGTTGTGGGCTTCAGCAATGAAAACATCGCCGCCGGTGTACGTCCCGGCTGATTCGGTTGTGGTGCAGCCTCGAGCAGTGTCATCGTTGCTGGGCACTTTTGCGCGTGGGCATCGATGCGCACGCCCTGCTTAATCAGATGGTAGGCGCTCCAGTCAGGTGAATTGTTCAACTGCGCCCATTGGTTGAGCGGTACATCATCTGGATAGGTGATGTATGGGACAAAACCTTTTTCGTCCGCCAACACCCCTAAAAACTCGTCACGGATGACATCAGTAGATGCTTCAAAGGCGTCCAGCCACGGGAAGTCGCTACGTTCAAAGAACTCGATCGGTGCCAAACCAGGGTAGTGGTGCATCATCGACTGCGAATCAAAGCGTCGTTTGCGCCCCACCATGATGTCAACCGAATCGCGGAAGCGCTTAAGGTTTTCGCCTTGGTGCGTATCCAAGTGGGGCGCGAGATACCCATCCAGAAATTTACCAAACTCGGCATCATATTCGCGCTTGAACTGAAACGCATACTGGACTGCCGGCAGCAGATCGGGGTGGAGGCGATCGGCTGGAGGAGAGACTGCAACCGCAGCACCGAACGCGGCGGCCGCCTTTTGCTTCTTGCCCTGCTGTTCCAGCAGCGTTCCACGCATCAACAGCGCGAGTAAATCCATTGGGTCGACCGTCAGCGCTCCTTTGATGGCAGCCTCCTCTCCAGCCTCGTCTTTGAGACCTTTACAGGCGAGCGCCAGATTCACCCATTGTTGCGAATCACGCCCGTCCAGATCGATCACACGCTGGAACGCGCGCTTGGCATAAACCAAGTCGCCACTACGCAGCGAAAACCTGCCCAAGTTGGTAAGCGTGGGGATATGGCCGGGATCAAGGTCCAGAATCCTCTCCCACGCTTTGAATGCCGCTTCGCGCTGGCCTGCGGCGGCGGCCTTTTCGGCCTGCATTTCCAAGGATGCGATATCGTTGCTCATATTGGTCGTTTGTAATGGGATTTGTTGACAATAGTACCGGTGAATGCGGTGCTGGGCGAACCCGTTAGATTTCCCATTCCGGCGTTTGCCCTGAATGGGCATCGAGCGCTTCGAAAACGCTAGAGATCTGTTGATGCTCTGCCTCACTTACGTCCGGTCGGCTGACTTCAAAGATCAAAATCACCCGGGTTTCAGCTGAGTCATTCCACGCTTCATGTTCGATGGTGTCATCGAACAGCCAGACTTTCCCCGCCTGCCATTCGCGCGTCTCATTGCCAACACGCAGACGACATTGACCGGGCACAATCAGCGGCAGGTGAACGATCAGCCGGGTATTGATCAGACCATTGTGTGGCGGAATATGGGCACCGGGTCGCAGCAACGAAAACAGCACAGATGGCGAACGGTTTGGGATGTGCGTTAGCGGGACCGCTTCGAGTGCCTTTACCGTATTCGGGCAGCGGGCCGCATTTTCTGCCACAACCTTACCCGCTTTCCAAAGGTAGAACGCGCTCCAGTCAGGATTGTTGAGCATCCCGTTCTGTGTATCTTGCATCACATGGGGGCGGTTCGGGTTGCCCTCAACGTAGGGCTTAAAAGCTGCCTGATCGCGCATTACCACTTGCAATTCAGCCCGAATGCTCGCCGTGTGAGACTCCAAATCCGCCACCCAAGCAAACGCTGCTGGATCGAAAAACGGAACTGCGGCAAGACCGGGCAAATGGAAGTACCTTGGTTGCTGTGGGTACACTTTTTTATGACCGAACAGGATATCGACTGCGTCAGAGACACGGCTTGTTGTTGCCGACGCACTAGCTGCCGAGCCGGCAAGGCGTTTGCGGATGCTCGCCTCCCACTCTTCTGCATAGGCATCACAACATCGCTTCGCACGCTCGAACTCCGTCAACAACGCTGGCGAGAGTTGCTCGCCAGAGGGCACCGAGCGAACCGCCGCCAAGTAATTGCCAGACGCTTCGCGATGGGCACCTTGTTCGGCAAGCATATCCGCCTTTAACAGCAACATCTGAAAGTTGGCCCCAGCGAGTAACAACGCTTGGTCGATTGCCTTTGATGCATTGACGGCACTGTTCAAGCGGTGGTGGGCGATGGCCATCGCACAATACACCGACGCGTCGGCGACGCCGACACCGACCAGTTGATCAAAATGGCTCAAAGCCTCTCTAGGCCGCGCCTGGCGTAACGCCTCAAACCCCGCTTGTGCGGTCGCCTTGGGATCGAGCAATGATTTATTGTTTGAGTTCACCGTAAGCACTTTCGCTTGGCTGTCCGCCGCAATATTCCGCCAGCCAACATGTTACCGCCAGCCGGGCCAAACACGGGCCATTGTCAAATATCGAGCCGAGTTGGCGCAAGTCTTGCTGCTCAAAGAGAGCCTGAGCGCTTACGCGGCGGTCTCAGGCGAAGACGGCACCGCGCGTTGGGTTGCTTTCGCAACGCTGACGTCGCAGACGGCATAACTTGTCTGGTGCCTTCCGAACCAATTCACAGGCTAGCGTGAAGGGTTGGTGCAAATACTGTTTGTCTGCGCTTGCTGCCAAGTTGACTGTGGAGGCGAAGTATATTTTGTTCGAGTCGCGTCAAACGCAGCGAGGTTAGCAATCGTCGGCAGATTGGTTTAGAATCATTTTCCGTTTCAACAGGCGGGCCTCGTCGGCCATTCCCTTTAATTCTTTGTTCTATTGCTTGTAGCCGCACAGGTACGGCTAAACTGGAGATTCCATGCACATGATTCTTGCTCGATTGATGGTCTGCGCGGCGCTTGTTGGCTTTGCCGGCGCAAGTGTTGAAAGTTACGCACAGGCTCCAGCTACCCCCGCTGCAGAGTCAGCCGCCGCACCCGCCGCTGCCCCGGCTGCCGCACCCGCAGCCAAACCAAAATCCGCCGCCGAAGAAAACCCGTTTGGTTTTGCCGCCATGCTTGAGCACGGCGATGCCGTTGCCAAGATCACACTCGCCATTATGGTGATTATGTCGGTCGGTAGCTGGTACATTATTTTCACCAAGCTCTACGAAGCCGCAAAAATCGTCAAGCAGGCCAAAGAAGCCGAAGCAACCTTTTGGCAAGCTGGTTCGGTTCGCGCCGGCGCAGAGACACTAAAAGAAGACAGTCCGTTCCGATTTATCGCGGAGAAGGGACTCGAGGCGACACAAAAGCACACGGGATTATTGGGTCAAATCGACCTCTCCGATTGGATCACCATGGGTATCAGCCGCGCGATCGATAACGTACAAAGCCGCATGGGTGACGGGCTCGCGTTCTTGGCAACCGTCGGTTCAACCGCACCATTTGTGGGCTTGTTCGGTACGGTTTGGGGCATTTACAACGCGCTGGTCAAGATTGGTATCACCGGGCAAGCGTCTATCGACAAAGTTGCTGGCCCCGTTGGCGAGGCGCTAATCATGACCGCCATCGGTCTGGCAGTTGCCGTGCCGGCGGTGTTGGGATACAACTTCATCGTGCGCAAGAATAAAACCAGCATGGATCAAGTGCGTGCATTCGGTTCCGATGTGCACGCAGTGTTGCTCGCATCCGCCAACGTCAAGAAGTAAGCCGCCGCCATGGGCATGCAAATTGGTGGGTCGCAGGACGATGAATCGCTGAACTCAACCATCAACACCACGCCGCTAGTCGACGTGATGTTGGTGTTGCTGATCATCTTCCTGATCACAATTCCGGTGGTGACAACCTCTGTCAAGGTGAAGTTGCCGCTGGAACCTAACGCGCCGCAAGAAGCGAAGCCGGAAAACATCATCTTGTCGTTCAATCAAAAAGGTGAGTTGTTCTTCTACGATTCTCCAATCAAGAACTCTGAGGACCTCAAGGACAAGCTTCGTCGGGCCCGTGACGCCGCCAAACGCGCCGACAAGCCACAACCAGAAGTGCACATCCGCGGTGACATGAACTCTGTTTACGAGCCGATGGGGCGTGCGATTTTGGCTATTCAAGAAATTGGGCTGACAAAAGTCTCGTTTGTAACAGACCCCACGCCCCCTTAGCACCACATGAGATGGCCTAGAGTACTAGGCTGTCTCACTCAGCAATTCGGAGAAACTTTATGGGTATGAACGTAGGATCAGGTGGCGGTGGTTCCGATCCGGAACCGATAATGGATATCAACACCACGCCGCTCATCGACGTGATGCTGGTGTTGATCATCATGCTTATCATCACGATTCCGATTCAGCTACATTCGGTAAACATGGAAATGCCAGTTGGCAACCCGCCCAATCGGGAAAAGCCGTTGGAAGTGCGCATCGACATCGACCGCACCGGCCAGATTTTCTGGAATGGCGCACCAATTGATCGCCCCACACTGGACGCGAATATGATTGAAACGGCCAAAATTTCACCGCAGCCGAACATCATGGTGCGTCCGGACAGGTTTGCGCGGTATGAAGGCGTCGCATTTGTATTGGCGAACTCGCAGCGGCGTGGTTTGCAGAAACTCGCCATCATCGGCGGTGAGCAGTTCCGCTGATGCGTAGTTAGTCAATCAAGCAGACGCAAACCCGAGTGCAGGCAACACAGGTTGGAGAAGATTTAATGAACGCGGTCAAGTCGGAAACTGAAGGAATGATTGTCATGTCTGGTTGGGCGCAGCGTCAGCGCGACCCAAAGAAACACATGGCTGGCATTATCTTTGTGGTGGCATTTCACGTTTTCTTGGGATGGATGATCTTCACCGGTGCAGGGCAGAAGTTCATGAAGGCCGTCGCCCCCGCGAGTATTGTCGAAGTTGTACTGCCACCAGAGCCGCCACCTCCCCCACCGCCGGAACCGGTTAAGCCGCAACCAAAACAGGATATTCCGCCTCCGCCTAACTACGTGCCACCGCCCGAAGTTGCGCCCACCACGACCTCTACCGCACCCGTGGTCGAGTCCGTGCCGACACCACCGCCGGTACAGGCCTATGTTCCCGCCCCGCCAGCGCCGCCTGTGGTGCAACGCCCCGTGGGGCCACGTGGTTTTGGCTCGATCACTAACCGCCGCGAATGTGCAGCCGCTTTCCAAGCCTCCTTCCCACGGGAAGCGCGCCGTGCAGGTACGGAAGGCACGGTCACGCTGGCAATTCAGGTTGGGCCGGATGGCAAGGCGATCAGTGTGGAGGTTGCCAACGCTAATCCACGCCGCGTGTTCGACCGCGCCGCCATGGGTGTGATCAACTCGGGAGCCTGTCGTTTTGAAACCGATACTGCGGGTTATGTCGCGCAGCTAGCAATCACCTACAAGTTGTCGGGCGAAGAGGCGGAATAAATCTTTTTCGTCTAGCAAACGCCCCGCGCTGCGGGGCGTTTTTCTTAGTAGCCCTGCCCCGGCAATAAACGGCTAAAGCCCTAAAATGAGAGCATGCGTACGACAAGCTCAACCACCGGCGTTTGTATATTCCTGACGGGGCTATCCGGAGCGGGCAAGTCGACCATCGCGACTGCACTCGACAACGCGATCCGGACAAAGCTCAAGCGCGCAGTCACACTGCTCGACGGTGATGTGGTGAGAACCCATCTCTCCAAAGAGTTGGGCTTCTCCCGCACGGATCGCGACACCAACATCGAGCGCATCGCCTTTGTCGCGTCCGAGGTGGTCAAACATGGTGGCATCGTTATCTCCGCAGCCATCGCACCTTACGACGCGGCGCGAGCCGCCGCCCGTCGGCGCATCGAAGCCAACGGACGTTTTGTCTTGGTGCATCTTTCAACACCGCTTGCCGTTTGTGAAACACGCGACACCAAGGGGTTGTACGCCAAGGCGCGCCGTGGCGAGATTGAGAGGTTCACCGGCGTGACGGATGCGTACGAACTACCGTCCCGAGCCGAGTTGACGATCGACACATCAACCAGCAGCATCGACGACGCGGTAGCAATGCTGCTGGCCACGATTACAAAGGACGACGCATGACTTCCGTCGATGACACCTACCTAACCCTTGTTCGTCACGTTCTGCAATACGGCGTAAACAAGTCCGACCGCACCGGCACTGGCACACGCTCGGTATTTGGTTATCAGATGCGTTTCCCGTTAGCCGAATCATTTCCGCTGCTCACCACAAAGAAGTTGCATCTTCGGTCGATCATTCACGAGTTGTTGTGGTTCTTGATGGGCGACACCAACATCGCCTACCTGCGCGACAACAAAGTCACCATCTGGGATGAATGGGCGGACGCCGAAGGCAACCTTGGTCCGGTATACGGTTATCAGTGGCGATCGTGGCCGACACCTGATGGCAAACACATCGACCAAATTCAAGAAGTCATCGCGCAGATCAAATCCAACCCGGATTCGCGCCGCATGATTGTCTCAGCGTGGAACGTTGCCGACATTCCAAAGATGGCGTTAGCTCCCTGCCACGCGTTCTTTCAGTTCTACGTGGCAGATGGCAAGTTATCCTGCCAGCTCTACCAACGTAGCGCCGATATCTTCCTCGGTGTGCCGTTCAATATCGCCTCCTACGCGCTCCTGACCATGATGGTGGCACAGGTTTGTGGCCTCAAACCAGGCGAGTTTGTGCATACACTTGGGGATGCACATCTGTACTCAAATCACCTCGATCAGGCGCGGGAGCAGCTCACACGCCAACCGCGCGCCGCACCGATCATGCGGTTGAACGCCGAAGTGACTGACATTCTTGGCTTTAAGTTCGAAGACTTTACGCTGGAAGGTTACGATCCGCATCCGGCCATTAAAGCGCCGATTGCGGTCTAGGCACCTCCGATCATGCTGAACTTGATTGTGGCCACTGCCAACAACAACGTCATCGGTCTTGGTGGAAAAATGCCGTGGCACCTGCCGGCTGAACTCGCCTACTTCAAACAAGTGACGATGGGCCATCCAATCATCATGGGGCGCAAAACGTTTGAGTCCATTGGCCGGCCATTACCCGGTCGGCGCAATATCGTGGTGACGGGTAACGCCGCGTGGCACCACGACGGCGTAGAGGTTGCAACATCGGTTGCTGCCGCGCTTGCACTCGTCACCGATCAAACTGCCTTTGTCATTGGTGGCGCGACGCTGTATGAGACCGCGCTGCCGATCGCAGATCGTGTGTACCTGACGGCGATTCACGCCGACGTTGATGGCGACACATTTTTCCCGCCGCTGCCAGCAACAGAGTGGCAAGAAACTTCCCGCAAGCCGCGCCCCAAAGACGAGAAGAATGCCTACGACGTGGATTTCATCGTCTTTGATAGATTGGTCAGATAGAACCTAAACCGAATGGCACTTGCTTGAGCATGTCGCCCCGGCGCAACCCTTGTGGTTGTGCGCGGGGACGGGGCTTGCCGAAAAGGTTTCATGTTTAATTACCGGATCAATATAATCTGGAACGCTAAACTGCTTTATCCACGGGCGTTTTCAGACATTTTTGCTTGGAAACGCCCGCCAATCGGCGAGTTTTAATCTTGGGAGCTTCTATTGATCCGGCAACTAAACATGAATAGTTAAGAAAATCCCGCTCCCGCGCAGGCGGGAGCCTAATTTCCTGAAGAGTCCCCGCCTTCGTGGGCAGGTTAACTTGGGTCCCCGCCTTCGTGGGCAGGTTAACTTGGGTCC
>JBEILF010000114.1:0-7692 GCA_040379385.1 Burkholderiales bacterium
GCCTTATGCATCTGGTGGGTCAATCTGAAGCGCAATTGCACAGCCTACTACCACCGCTCCCAACCAGTCGGCTGGTAGGCCTCAACGATGTCGCCTTCCAGTCTGAACAAGTGAATCCAACGGTTATCCAGCAACTGTTTGACCATCGCATGCTTATGCACCACGGTGTCAATCATCTCCTGCGGTGCCTCAATGAACACCGACAGACGCAAAGGGGTGTGCATCCACTTTTCGCCGTCGTGCAATGACTGCATGGGCAGGCCGATGCGTAGGTCGCCGCCGTTGCCCTCAAACACGCCGAGACGGCCCCCAACGACATTGTGCAGTACCTTGTTGCCACTGCCATAACGCGGATTATCAACGGTTGAGGCGTGGTACTGCATGTTGATCCAGTGCGTCACGACCATCGGTGCCGTCATGATCAATTCGAGTACGCTGCCTTTGCTGTCTTGGGTGAAATCGTAATCGTGCAAAAACGACCGGCCATGGAGATTCACGCCGCAGGTACGACTGCGCGGTGCCACCACAAAAGCAGCGCAGTTCGCCAAGCCCCACTCAGGTCGCGTCTCCGCCCAATTTTTGCTGCGACGGTCAATGGCCTGCTTGAGCGCCACCGGATCGTTGGCAATCGCCGCCAGCCCAATCGAGGGTGCCCGCTCAGCGCGCGCGCGCGCGCCGGCTTGTTGCAATGCGTTCGTCACCTGTTGCAAATCCCGTTGGTGGGTATCGGGGATAAGATCCAAATCAAACAGCGTCACTTCATCGAGCGTGGTGTTGTGCAGGCCCGCCAAGAAGTGCGTACTCTCAGGAATCACAATGCCGTTGGCGACTAACCCGCTACGGATGGCGGTATCGTTTAGCAGTCCCGCTAACACGCGGGCGTTGACTTCGCCAGTTTGACCGCAACAGGCACCACAATCGAGGCCTGCGGCATGTGGATTGTTAGCCGTTTGACTACCGTGACCGATCAGTAGCACCAGACGACCGAACCCGCTAGTCAGGCTCATGGCGCTCAAGATACTCTTTGCGAGTTTCGTCCTCTCGGCGACTGACTCGGCGGGCATGCGCAATTGCGGGCGCAATTTGTCGGCCTCCGTGGCCGACAGGCCGAGCGGTGTCGGAGTCGGCGGCTGGACGAGGCCGGGCAGACTGCGATAAATAATCTTGCCCAAGTAGCCCAAGCCCAGTGATTCAACCAGCGCAAAAGCGGAGTTCGGCAGGCGGCCGAATGGTCGCCAGCTATTGATATTTCTTAGCCGAACATATCGTCCCTCTGCAAGTTGCTGATCCAGCGCGGCATCGCCAGACGACTCGGTCGTGTCGATCGCGGCGGCGAGCAGGCCCGGCAATTGCGGCCTAGTGGCGTTGGTACCGATTGGTGTGTAGCTAATTGGCAAACCGAAGAACCCGGCGAAGCCAGCGGTGGTGGCGGTTGGAGCCACGGTCTCGAGCGCGCGCCGAAACACTTCCGAGCGAACGTCGATATAAAATACCGCGTGGAATGACGGCAGTTCTGTGGATGATTTCCATGCGTTGCCAGCGAGGGCTGCTACCAGTGGGCGCTGATAGGCGATCTCGTGGGCGCGCTGCCAGATCGACGCCGCACCTGCGGTGTCGGCGTTGCCCGAACCACTGCCCCGCGTATGGCCTGTCCACGACTTGCGCCACAAAGCGTGGACAGACTGCGGATCGCGAGAACCGTCATCCAGCAAACACTCCCATGCCAGCCTGATCGCCAGCAGTTCTGTAATCGTAGAGTCGTCTCCACCGGCCAAACGCGCCTGCCAGCGCTGATAAGCGCACCATGCCGCCCAGCCGTTGATGCGCAGCAACACGAGTTCGAGCAGCAGCGTTGTATCATGCGCATCAACCTGCAATTGGGAAAGCGCCCATTCAATCACCTCGTCTGCTTGCTGCGGCAAACGATTGGCCCGTCTGCGTACCTCGGGCGCATCCATCAGTAGTGCAATACTATGGTCGTCGATCATGCCTTGACGCCACGAGGCATAAATGCTCTGTTGATGACCAAGGTGCCAGTCGGCCTGATCGCGGTCAAAATACGCTGCACAAAACTGTGTGACCTGCTGGGTAATGGCATCTCGCCATGCGGGCGCATGTTCGATGTCACGCTTTGAATCCAGTGCGTCGGAAAGTAGCGGCAATGTTGCCAAAGAGTCGGCTGCTGCCGTCAGCGCGGCAATGGCACCCTGCTCCTGGCCACTCTGTCCCGCCTCCGAAAGCGCCCGCCGCAAATCGTCAAGCGAGATGTCGCCACGCTGCCAAATCTCGTTGTAGTAGGCCATTGGCATGGTGAGACCTGTTCCAACCATTTGCATGAGATGATTGCTCACGATATGAAACGGCGACTCGATACGCCCCCAGTACGGGTTAACAGCGATGAATCGATCCAGTGGCCAAGTCGGCGCGATGCGTGAACACGCACGGTCAACTTCTGCTGACAAGGCAGATGGCGCGGGTCGGTCAAGGGTTACAGTTGCGTTCATTACGCTTCTCCCGGTGCTGAATGAATAGAACGAGATGCTTCGGCCATTGCAGTACGGCTGGTAGCGCGTGGTACCGGCCAGACGCGGAATGTGAACCGCGTAAAACGCTCATCCAGATAAAAGCCGCCGTAGGCCCACGGGTAGACGAGGCGCGCCACGCTGCCTTTTGGATAGGCCTGCAGCCATACTTGGGCAAGATATAACGCGGCAAAAGATGTGATGACAAACACCGACAATCCCAGTGGCGGCGCGGATTGTGTCGGCAGCATGGCAGATGCGCCAACGTGCCAGAGCAGGTATAACTGAATCAAGCCCACCGCCCGCGCCGTACCGATTAGCAGCATCGACATCGACGCTTTTGTCTGAATCCAAAGCAACGGTGCCAGACCCAGAGCGATAATCGCTACGGCGCTAACCGCAACCGATAGCGTCGGTAGCCATTGCTGCCAGATCCAAATTGAGCCGACCACAAAACCGCCCGACAACGGCAGCACCATGAGGCCGCGCATGAACAACCACGCCGGCTTTGCGTCTGGCTCTGCGGCGTGCAAATCTTGATTGCGTACCTGCGCCACAATTTCGCCTGCCGATAAAAATGCATACGCTTTGTATAACGAATGCGCGACCAGGTGCAGGAGCGCGAGATCGTAGAGCCCGAGCCCGCATTCCATCAGCATAAAGCCCATCTGTGCACAAGTTGACCACGCAAGACGAACTTTGATGCTAATTCGCGTCATCATCACCAGACCTGCGAGCACTGCCGTCACACTCCCCGCAACCACCAGCAGCGTCTGCGCCGCTGGCACCGCCGAAATCAACTCGGCTAGCCGAATCAACACGAACCCACCCAGATTCACCACCCCCGCGTGCAGCAACGCGGAAACTGGCGTAGGAGCCTCCATCACTTGGATGAGCCAACCATGAAGTGGTAGCTGCGCGGTTTTAACAATCGCCGCCAGCGCAACCAACAGGGCGGCAGCCTGCAATCCGGTGGTGATCCCGGCAGTCTGCTTTACATGTTGTGTGATAGCGGCCAAATCGAGAGAGCCGACATTTAGATAAATGAGCACCAGCGCAAGCACCAAGCAAACCTCAGCGAGGCGACTGGCAATGAACTTTTTGTGCGCCGCGATTTGCGCGGGCAGCCGGTCACGATAGAAGGTCAGCAGCTGATGCAGCCCAATGCTTGTAACGGTCCAGGCAATTACCAACACCGCGAGGTTGCGACTTAATACCACCGCACTCACGGCCGCTAGAGTCACCAACAGTGCGGCGACATAACGAGGCTGCCCCGCTTCACCGTCGAGATAACGGCGTGAATAGCGGATGATGACCCAGCCGAGCACACTCACAAGTGACGCCATCACCAGCCCAACCATGTCGGTACTAGGTGCCAGCGTTACTAACCCAAGCCACGCCGCCACACAACAGCCAATACCAACAAGTGAAGCCGACTGTGCGACCACCCAGATATTCTTTTTTTTTCCGAGCGCCAGTATTACGGCAGCAAGATAAACGACCGGAAGCGCCCAGCCGGAAATAACGGAGGTTGTAATCACGCGGGAGTCCTATTCGTCGAAGACAGCGACATTTTGCGGAACGGCCCTATTCTAGTAAAATAGATTGATATTAACGATCCGTTCTATTTATGCGAACTATTGACCTCAAGCGCCTAAACTTTCACCACCTGCATTACTTCTGGGTGGTGGCGAAGGACGGCAATCTGACCCGCGCCGCTGGTCAACTGCACATTTCGCAATCGGCGTTGTCCTCACAAATTCGCCGTCTGGAGGATCAACTCGGCCACGCCCTGTTTGATCGGGAAGGCCGCGCGCTACGGCTGACCGAAGTGGGCCATGTCGTGCTCGGTTATGCCGAGGGGATATTCAATCTGGGGCGCGAATTGATCTCATCGGTGAGCGGTGGCGAAGGCCAGGCCAGCCAGCAGCTGCGCATTGGTGCGGTTGCAACCCTATCGCGCAACTTTCTTGAAAATTTCCTGCGCCCCGCGTTCGACGATACGCAACTTCTACTTGTGCTGGAGTCGGCTAGCCTTGAGGAACTCTTAGAGCGCATGCGTGTGCATAAACTGGATCTGATTCTGTCAAACCGACCAGTGGTACCAGACATGCAACATTCGTGGCGCTGCAAGCGTATCGCCCGCCAGCGAGTTTGCCTGGTAGGCCCACCGATGAAGCGGAACAGTAAGTTTCACTTCCCCCGGGACTTGCCCAATGTCAGGCTGCTACTGCCAGGCCGCAGCAGCGATATTCGTACCCAATTTGAACTGCTTTGCGAGGACCTGGCCGTGGCCGTTCGCCCCTACGCAGAGGTTGACGATATGGCGATGTTGCGTTTGCTCGCGCGAGATTCGGGTGGAGTCGGGCTGGTGCCGGAAGTGGTCGTCCAGGATGAACTCAAGTCGGGGGTGCTGCAAAAATACTGCGAGCTACCCAAGGTGGTGGAAAACTTCTACTCGATCACAGCTGAGCGGCAGTTTCAGCCGTCTGTGTTAAAGCGGCTGCTTGCCGACTGACTTGTTGGACGCGGCCTGCGGATATTGGACGTAGCCCCGCCCTTATTTTTACCCTTTCTGGTCGTAGCATTTGAATCGATTGACTTGCGGGTCGCGCAACGCCAAATGTTTTGTCCTGCGTCCGGTCACTCGTTTCCGCCAAAGCTCAAACGATTGGCGCTTG
This sequence comes from Burkholderiales bacterium, assembly GCA_040379385.1. Classification (GTDB taxonomy): domain Bacteria; phylum Pseudomonadota; class Gammaproteobacteria; order Burkholderiales; family Usitatibacteraceae; genus UKL13-2. The sequence goes on from JBEILF010000114.1 coordinate 5,204, forward strand.
AGGTTGCTTCGCATCAAACGAATCACCTCGGATTGCTTCAAGCCAAACTGCGCCTCAATGGCCTCAAACGGCGTGCGGTCCTCCCACGCCATTTGAATCACGCGATCCCTTGCCTCCGCGCTTAGTGCGATACTCGCCATCACTTGCCGAACAACCGACGCAATTTGTTTACCGCTTCCTTCGCATCTTTCACCGTGTCGGCCGGATTTGTGGCTGGCTGCGCGGGCGTAGCGTCGGTTTCCTTCTTGGTGCACGCCCAGTCGGCTAATGCCGCACCGGAAGCAAACATGCAAAGCACCCCAAACACAGCAGCTCTACCACGTTGAGTTGATCGGATTGACATGATGCTTTCCTTGTAAATAGGGAAGGATCCAATGATGCATTTAGCCTTCATTCAGCCGCCAATCTATTCGATCCCCTGATTCAGCTAGGGATCGCGTACCTAAGGGTCAACCCGCTCGCGCAAGAAACTTGCAAATCGCGGCACGCCATTTTTGGTCAGTTCCCGGTAGCGGTAGGTCACCGTCGCGCCGACGGCCGGAGGATTCTTGCGTACTGCGTCGGAGAATCCCGTGCCAAGACGAAACACCACGCCATCCAGCGTTTTCACTTCCAGCGCTCCAAGCATCCCGGCAAACTTACCTTCGCCAGGCAGATGACGAAGCACTACCGCTTCCGCATCCTGCTCAGGCTTGACCTTGATGAGAACGTCACTACGGCCAACAATGAAAGGCGCGTTGGCGAGATGCAGCATCAAGCCCTCACCGCCGCCTTTCACCACTTCATCAAGTTTCAGCTTAAGCGCCAACCTATCGCCAACACGGAAGTGCTCAACGGCCTTTAGCGGCGCAAAATTTGCACCTGCCACTAACCGTTGTATCCGCTCAACCCGCTGCTCAAAGGTTCCGGTGCCGTCAGGTTGTTCAAAAATCATGTAGCTGACCTGCCGCCATTCATCGTCTATGGGAACCGATTTTCGTACGATCCCGGAAACGAGGTCGAATTTTCCCCTGGCAATCCATAACTCCCCGTCGAGCGGGGTCGCCGGCAGCTTGCTCAAGAACCAGCGCGGGGCATTGACCACGTTGCCACTTCTGAAGCGAAGCACGCTGCCGTCCCAGACGGCGCGAACACCATCGTATTTTTCGCTGACGAGGTACTTGCTGACATCGATGTTTGGCGCGAGCACATTGGCGAGTGGAATCGCCGGCGGGCTGGGCTTCGGCACAACCGGGGATACTGCAGGTGTCACGGGTGTCAAGGGCGAAACTGGCCGTGCATTCGGATCGGGCACATCTGCAGCCAACAAAGGCGGGCGCACAAAAATCAAGACCATCGCAAACACTGCACCAATGGTTTTGCCAAATCTCGTCAGTTTGCGTCGCCGGTCGAAGCAAGACATACATCATCTCCAATCGATATTGACTGTGAACCGAGTTTAACCGCTTCGCATGTGGGCAAGGTAAACAAGGCGGGCAACCCAATGCTTGCAGTGTGCGATGCAAAATTGGTTTATCACCAACGATATGCAATATCCGACCACCGATGTACGCTGCCCAAGCGGTCAATGGCACTGGACCATGATGCCGCTATCCACCGTCTGGGTATCGAGGCGACAAGGGCACCGCTCTCGTGCGGCGATCAGGCCCGGCCGCTTGGCGGCGGGATTGTGAAACGCGTGGCAAACACGCCAAAGCCTACAATCGTGGGAGAATAACGCACAAACCTGAATATGTTATGGGGCGCCGGTTGCTTAGAAGGACGTTGCCTCTGGGCGATTGGCAAACCAATTTGGGGCTCGTTTCTGTTTTGCTGTGGATGCGGGCTGCACGTTCGCTTTCGAACGCGCCCCCATGAAATGTTCAGACTAAGGCATCAGGCAGCGTCGGGCTAGACGCAGGATGCCAACCACCAGGGGCCTCGATGGAAAGACTGAAAGCACTTTGGAAAAAGTACTTCTCATCCTTCAGTGCGGTGATCCGCGCATCGCTTGGAATTGCCGTCGTATTCTTGTTTATTCTTTTCTACGTTTTCGACGAGCCGGTCAAGCTGCTGCGAAATATCGAGTGGCAGGCCTACGACACCGTGCTGCGCGCCACCATGCCCAACAAGATTGACCCGCGAATCGTCATCATTGACGTCGACGAACGCACGCTGGCCACCGAGGGGCGTTGGCCGCTTGCGCGCGACCGTTGGGTCGCACTGCTAGAGAACCGGTTCGACACGTACGGCGTAAAGGTCATTGGTTTCGACGTCCTGTTCACCGAACCCGACACGAGCTCGGGGCTCGCGAAACTGGATGAGCTTGCGAAAGGGCCGTTCAGAACCAATCAAGACTTCCAAGAAAAGTTACGCGAGTTAAGACCGACGCTTGACTACGACCAACTGTTTGCCGACACCATTAAGAAGTATCCTGTGGTACTCTCGTTTGCCGGTGCCAATGATCGCAGCAAAGCCCTTGAAGGTCCGAAATTAGGCGTGCTTCCCCC
>JBEILF010000115.1:0-7625 GCA_040379385.1 Burkholderiales bacterium
GGCAGTGCAATGTCCATGACACCAACTTTTGCCGATTCGAAGGTACCGTCAACAATTTTCTTGAAGACCTCGGTGTCTCCGAGGAAGATCCACTGCCCGAGCGCAGCCAGAAAGCCGACGATAAAGAAGCCTGCCCAGAGGTATGTCAATGCCATGTCGGGATGGTCTCCATAGGTTGCAGGCTGTGTTTGGGAGGAGAGGTGGCGTTTGTGTCTTGGTTTGCGGCTGGGTTTGCGGTCGTCGCGACAGACCGATAGCTACCTTGATGCTAGTTGAGTTTCATCCAGATAGGCGCAAATTTGTTATCGGGGCGATGTACCAGCGCAACGTTTGCGCGAGTAACCCATGGAATTACCTGGCGATGAAGTGGGATCACGTGTACCTCACGCTGAATAATCTCGACGGCATCGTTGATCATCTTTTGCCGTTTCGCTAGATCCATTTCCACTTCTGCCTGACTGATAAGTCGGTCGACATCGGCATTCTTGAAGTTGCCGTAGTTGGTTTCACCTGCACCCTTGCCATTATTGCTATGGAAGAGGGGCTTGAGCGTGAACATCGCATCGTTGTTGTTATCGCCCCATCCCTGCATACAGACAGAAAACTCCTGCTTCGGTGTGCGTGCGAAGTACTGCGCCTTCGGCATGGCATCGACTTTGACAGCAAGCCCTATCCGTGCCCACATGCTGGCGAGTGCCACACAGATCTTCTCGTCGTTGACGTACCGATCATTCGGGCAGTGCATGGTGAAACCAAATCCGTTTGCGTATCCGGCTTCGCTGAGCAGGCGCTTGGCGGTCGCCACATCGTATGCAAATCGCTTTTCGAAGGAGACCGGAATACCATCCCCCTTTGGGTTGGGTAACGGGATCGCCGTCGGTGTGGATAGACCGCGCATGACTTGTGTTTGAATCGCGTTGATGTCGATAGCCTGATACATAGCGAGGCGAACCCGGCGATCCTTGAAAGGATTTTTTCCTTTCACATCGGCAAACAGCAACTCATCTCGCGCCTGATCAAGTGCAACCATGATCACGCGCAGTTCGTCACCTTCCCATACTTTCAGCTCGCGGTCCGTCTTGAGTCGCGCAATATCCTGCGGGCTCGGATCGAGTACGAAATCCAGTTCGCCGGATTTCAGCGCAGCCATACGGGTCACGTCGCTGGTAATCTGACGATACTCAATGCGTTCGATATTGCTTTCGTAGCGACCTTCCTTGATACCCCACCAGTCGGCGTTCTTGGTGTGCACGATTCGAACCCCGGGTTCAAATGAAACCAATTTGTATGGCCCGGTTCCCATCGCATGTTTTGACGCGTAAGTCACTTCCTTGGTGGTGAAGTCTTGCGCAGCCGTCACCTTATGTTTCTCTGCCCAAGCACGGCTCATGATCGGCACTTCGGAGATGGAGGTGAGGCTGATTGGGTTAGGCTGGCTGGTGGTAAATTCCACCGTGAGATCGTCAATTTTCTTAGCGATACCAGCGGGAATGGCATAGGTCTTGAACTGTCGAGATTTGGCCGCGCGCTCAAAAGAAAACACCACATCGTCTGCGGTGAAAGGAGTGCCGTCGTGAAACTTCACATCTTTGCGAAGTGTGACCAACCGTTTGGTCGGACTGACCTGTTTTGAAGATACCGCGAGCCACGGCGTGGCGGACATGTCTTTGCCCGGCTGAAACAGACGTTCATAAACGAGGCCGTTAATGGACTTGGTAAAACTTTCGTCCTGACCGTGCGGGTCCTGCGTTGACGCATCGCCCTTGGAAGACCAACGAAGTGTTTTGCCGTCAACTGGCCGGGCCAGCAGAAACAAGGCGCAAATCGTGGTGAAGATAAAGATTGCGCGACTGGCAACCACGGAACCAACCATAAAGAGACTCCGGACATGGTGATTTGAATAGTCTAGCTCAGTACTTGTGTATGGTGGTACTTGTGATTTGTAATTGAAGCCCGCCAGTGACGCAGGTTCAAATTATCAGCCGACCTGCGAAATTTGGTATTAAATTGGTATTATCTTGATACATTAATTGAGCAAGACATCGAGCCGCACGCAAGCGACTGGTCTGTTGTCTTTTTTTTGCACTCGGGCTATGAAAAAACACGCCACGCCTACCGCCAAGGATATCAAGTTCGACGTGCGCGACAACTCGCCGCTGTATGCACAGCTCGCGCGAAAGATTGCCGACGCCATCCGCGCCGGCCACTATCAGGTTGATGAAGCTTTGCCGTCTGAGCGATTGTTGTCGGAGTCCCTGAATGTTTCGCGTGTCACCGCGAGAAAGGCCATTGATCGCTTGGTTGAGCAGGGGTTGGTGGTACGCCGACAAGGTTCCGGCAACTATATCGCGCCTAGATTCGAGCAGGCGTTGTCACGCCTCTCCAGCTTCTCCGAAGAGCTGTCGCGACGCGGCTATACGCCGACATCTAGGTGGCTGACGCGCGCAGTCGTTTTGCCGTCCACCGATGAGCAGGTCAGCCTTGGTATTTCAGCGTCGACCAAAGTCGCCCGGCTGGAGCGCCTGCGCTTGGCCGACGAGGTTGTGATGGCCTACGAGGTGAGCGTACTGCCGCAGAGTGTTGTCAGGCACCCGGCTGAAGTGGAAGGCTCACTTTATGAGTATCTTGGACGCGGCCAGCAGATTCCCGTTCGTGCCCTACAGCACATTCGCGCGCTGAACGCACCAGCCAAGCTTGCCGCGCAACTAGGCATTGATGTTGGGCAGGCGGTATTGTTTATTACCCGGGTTGGCTTTAACGCCCAAGGGAAGGCGGTGGAGTTAACCCACTCCTACTGCCGCAATGACTATTACGATTTTGTCGCCGAGATGCGGCGCGATTAGGACATGTCGGCAGCCACCATCAAGGGAAACATCCTCACCGCCGAAGGCTTTATTGCGGGTCAATTGCAGACTGACGTGAATGGCAGAGTGGCTTCAATACACGGAGAGCCAATAGATTCAGCGGCGGTACGCGACTCAGCCACCCCCATTTTGCTTCCCGGCTTCATTGACACTCACGTTCACGGCGGTGGCGGTCGCGACACGATGGAAGGTGGTAACTCGGTGGAGGTGATTGCAGAGACACACGCCAAGTACGGGACTACCGCGCTACTCGCCACAACCATGACCGCTCCAGCGGAAGACTTGGAGAACGCGTTCGCGGTATTGGGCGATATTTGTCGTCGAGACAACATGTGCACCGGGCGCGGTGCGCGTGTTCTCGGCGTGCACCTTGAAGGGCCTTATATCAACGCCGCGATGCTGGGCGCTCAGCCTGATTTTGCAAGGCCACTGGCTATTGCGGAGGTAATCCGGCTGCATCGTCTGGCACCGATTCGACTCATCACACTGGCACCCGAGGTGCCCGGCAATATGCAATTGATTGCGTCCTTGGTTGCGGCGGGATTTACGGTGCAACTGGGACACACCGCCGGTAGCTTCGAAGAAGGCATTGAGGCGATGTCTTATGGCGCGAAGGGGTTCACGCACTTGTTTAATGCCATGACCGGTATGCATCATCGAAAGCCGGGAATGGCCGGTGCGGCGCTGGCGAATGCCGAGTATGCGGAGATCATTCCGGATTTTTTACACGTCCATGCTGGCGCAATGCGTGTTGCACTGCGCGCCATTCCCAAACTGTTTTGTGTGACAGATTCAACCGCCGCCTCGGGCATGCCCGATGGTGAATACCGGCTTGGCCGCCACACGGTGACGAAGTGTTTGGGCGGGGTTCGACTTGCAGATGGAACACTGGCAGGATCGACACTGACGATGGATCAGGCGTTCCGAAATCTCGTCAACACTCTAGGCTTGGATCTCATTGACGCTTCGCAACGTGTGTCGACAAACGCTGCGGACTACTTGGGGATAACAGACCGCGGTCGGCTCCGAGTCGGAGGCTGGGCTGATGTAGTGATACTTGACCGCGAGCTCGAAATCCAGGGCGTCATGGTCGAAGGCAATTTGTTGAACTGAACTGAACAGCCGCGTGACCGTGATCGACTGATCAAAGAGCTTAGTGGTTACCAGAGATGATTGGTAGGAGCGATCAAAAGCGTGATCTTCTAAATGAGAGATTGTTGATGAATAGTAGTTTGATGCTGGCAGAAGCAAGGGAAGCGCCGATCGCCGTCGCGCGGCAACTGCAATCACAGCCTAACCTGTATCAGGAATTTGGCCAGGTGTTGCGTGAATACTCGCCCCGGTCGATTCTTACGGTGGCGCGTGGTAGCTCCGACCACGCTGCACATTTTATGGCTTACCTCATCATGGCGCGGCTCGGCAGGTTGGTCACCTCGCTACCAATGTCCTTAATTACGCTGTATCAGTCGAACATTCAGACCGAGGGTTTGTTTGCCGCCGCGTTTTCGCAGTCCGGGCAAAGCCCTGATCTGGTTGCGCCGATGCAGTTCTTCAGTGCCGGCAGTGCAACGACGGCGGCCTTTGTGAACGACGAAAAGTCGCCACTGGCCAAGGCCTCAAACTGGGTGTTCCCGCTTTGTGCAGGTGAAGAAAAAAGTGTCGCTGCAACCAAGAGTTTTATTGCCCAGCTGGTCGCCGGTGCACGTGTTACGGCGGCGTGGCAGCAAGATACGGTGCTGGAGGCAGCGATCAGTAACTTGCCGTCCGTCCTGTCGCAAGCCGCGCAACAAGATTGGTCGCAGGGTGTTCAGGTGCTAAGGGACGCGGAGCAGATGTTGGTGATCGGCCGTGGCACCGGGCACGCGGTGGCGATGGAAGCGGCACTCAAATTTAAAGAAACCTGTGTCATTCAAGCAGAGGCCTTCTCCGGCGCGGAAGTCAAACACGGCCCGATGGCGCTGATTGATAAGGGTTACCCGCTGTTGGTGCTGGCACCGCGCGGCCCGGCGCATGCGGGGTTGGTGGCACTTGCAGATGAAATGCGCCTTCGCGGCGCGCACGTGCTGCTTGCCGCGCCAGCAACAACACCGGGTGTCAACCTACCGATCGTGGCGACGGGGTCTGTTGATCTTGACCCTATTTCGGTGGTGCAGAGTTTTTACCCGATGGTCGAGGCAGTTTCTCGCGCCCGCGGCTTTGATCCCGACAAGCCGAAGTATCTTGCTAAAGTTACCAAGACGCAGTAGCCAGAAAGCTTAAGCCTTGAGTGCATCGGCAAACCATCCGGTAACGACCTCGGTGCGTGTGATTGCCGTGCCAACGGTCACTGACCATGCGCCCGCGTCGATGGCGGCGGCGGCAGCAGCAGGCGTGTTGAACCGACCCTCAGCCATCACACGCGGTATCTGTGCGGACACGGCGCGAATGAACGCCAGGTCCGGCTCGGCGGGAATATCGCCGCCGACATATCCTGAGAGGGTTGTGCCGACAACATCAAATCCAAGCTGGTGTGCGGCGAGTGCTTCTTCCACGTTGCTGCAATCGGCCATGCAGAGCACACCGGCCGAACGTATGTGTTCGAGCAGTGTGGAGACGAAACTTGGTCGCGGGCGGGCGGTGGCATCAACCGCAATGATGTCTGCACCAGCCGCCGCCAACTCCGCCACGTCGGCTGGCAACGGTGTAATTCGTACTGGCGAATCGGCAAGATCGCGTTTGATGATGCCGATTATCGGTGCATCCAGCACACGCCTTACTGCCGCGACGCGCCGGGCCCCCTCAATGCGCACCCCGCCTGCTCCGCCGGCAATCGCCGCTGCCGCGAGAGCGACCACCATGTCGTCACGATCCATGGGACCATGGTCGACGGGTTGGCAGGACACCACCAAGCGACCTCGCAGCGCAGAATCAATGAGTGCAGGTGTACGAAAGTTCATGGCGGTGGAATCGCGAAAGTTGTTGATGGAGTCTTCAAAGTGTCGAATCGACGGGCAGTTTGAGTCAACTATGGCTGCAAACGTCCGTCGTTTCTGGGGTTTGCAGTTTTGATTAGTCAGCTTACCTTTTCCTCATTATCCGCGAGTCTCGCCGCGCTTTGGCGCGGGTGGTACTCGATTGTGGTCATCGCTGCTGCTATGGCTTTCTCCTGCGGGGCATTCGCCACAGGCATGGAAGTGCAGTTCTGGACGATGCAACTTTCACCGTTTCATGATGCCTACATTCGCGGCGTCATCAGCAGTTTTGAAAAACAGAATCCAGATGTTCGCGTGAAGTGGGTGGATGTGCCGTGGTCTGAGATGGAGAAAAAGACACTCACGGCAGTCGCCTCGGCGTCTCCACGGCGGCCCGCACCGGACGTGGTGAATCTGAATCCACAGTTCGCCTCCAAGTTGGCGGAATTTGGCGCATTGGCAGACCCGGAGAAATTCTTGAGTGCAGAAGAGATTCACGCTTATCTACCCGCCGCGTGGAAGGCAAATCGGCTCGATGGCAAGACTTTCGCCCTGCCTTGGTACCTAACCACTAGTGTGCTGTTATACAACAAGACACTACTTGCCAGGGCCGGTGTCGAAGCGCCAACGAGGTTTGCGGGGTTGTTGCCAGCGGCGCAAAAAGTCAGGGCGAGCACCGGACGTTACGCATACTTCCCGGCGCTTGACGGCAGTACGCCGCTCGAAACACTGGTGTCGATGGGCGCGTCCATTCTCAGCGCAAACGGTTGTCGCGCGGGGTTTGTGAATGAACGCGGTGAACATGTTTTTAACTTTCACCAACAGCTATACCAAGACGGACTGGTGCCGAAAAATGTAGTCACCGAAGGCCACCGTAAAGCGGTTGAAATGTTCTTATCAGGGCAGGTGGCGATGGTGAGCACCGGCATGCAATTTCTCCAGTTCATCAAGACCAACAATCCCGCGTTTTATGCCAATGTCGGGGTGACGTTGCAGATTGGCGTCGGCGAATCACCACCAAACATCGCCGCCATGAATATCGCTGTGCTCGACCAATCGCCCAACAAGAAAGCGGCTTTTCGTTTTGCGCTATTCCTCACCAATTCGACCAATCAGACGGAGTTCGCACGGCGTGTGCCGATTCTTCCTTCGAGTACGAAGAGTTATGACGATCCATTTTTCACAACAGCGAGCGGTGATCGTTTGTTGGATGAAGCCCGTGCGCTTTCGATTGAGCAGGTTAAGCGTGGTGAAGTGCTCGTACCACCAATGCGCAACTACAATAAGTTTCGTAGTGACTACGCACGCAATCTGCAGGCGGTCATGCTAAAGCGAAAGACCACACGACAAGCATTGTCGGACATCGATGCAACTTGGTCGGCATTATTGCCCTGTCCGACCAAATTTGCCGCTCACGCAGCATTACCAGGGACACAGCCGTGAGACATGGTGTCAAAGCCGAAGCCGCATCGGTTGTTATCGCAATCGACATCGGCGGCACAAAGATTCGCGGTGCGCTCATTGACCGGGATGCAAACATGCTTGCCAGCACACGGCGCGCCACCGATGCCTCACTTGGAGCCAGCCACGTGCTGGGCGTGATCGAGGCGAGTATCGAAGAGTTAAAACAACAACTGCCATCCGGCACATGTGTTTGCGGGATTGGCCTGTCTTCGGCAGGCGTGATTGAGCCCATCAGCGGGCTGGTGGTTAGTGCGGCACCACAAATTCCAGGTTGGGCGGGGTGTCCACTTGGTGCCCATTTTGGCGACCGATATCAATTGCCGGTGGTCGCCGACAACGATGCTAA